>CANHIR010000073.1 GCA_947461015.1 Bacteroidota bacterium
AGCAATTTTAACACTAAAATTTATACAAAATGGACACTTCAAAAATGATCAAAGCTTATTGCTTAAAAACAAAAGAAAAAAATGTACCAATGCATGACGCTGTTGTAACTAAAACTGCTAAAGGCGGTTACATGGCAGGCGGTCACGATGGTAAAGGAAATAAAATGGCTGCTATCATGAGCGAAACAAATGCCTTAAAAGCAATCGCTGATGGAGTAGCTAAAAAAGGATTCTAGTTTTTATCTAGTACTTAATGAAATTTAAGTGCTGCATAAAGAGCAACAACTATAAAAAAAGCCGCTGATGATTCAGTGGCTTTTTTTATTTCATTACCCCATTGTACATTTTTTGTAAAGTCTTAAGGCAGGTATCCATTCCACTAATGTCCTTTACTATTAATATAAATGTTTTACCCACTTGTTTAAAATGTGCATTGTTCATGGAGGTAGTTGTAAAAGCCAATAAATTTTTAAAAGTATCGCTCTCGTAATAAGGTGAGTCGGGCCTATTAATAAAGAAGCAGCGCATGGTTTCGTCTTTTAGGGTCATCTTCTCAAATCCTAATGCAATTGCAAGCCTTCTGCATTGTATCGTTATAAACAAATCGTTTACAGGAGGGGGAATTGGACCAAAGCGATCCGTTAATTCCAGTTTCATTTGCTCCAGTTCATTATCATCCTCAGATTGATCTAATCGGGTATATAAAGAAAGTCTTTCCCCAATGTTTTCTACATAACTATCGGGAATCATAATTTCCAAATCCGTATCAATGGTACAGTCTGAAACAAAATCATCCTGTTTGCTAATTTCTTCTTTAAATAATTCTTGGAAGTCGGAGCGTTTTAATTCTCTTACGGCTTCTGCCAATATTTTTTGATACATTTCAAAACCAATTTCTGCCATAAATCCACTTTGCTCTCCTCCTAATAAATTACCTGCTCCTCTAATATCTAAATCACGCATGGCAATTTGAAAACCACTACCCAATTCACTAAACTGCTCCAATGTTTGCAAACGCTTCCGAGAATCGTCGGGCAAAGTACTAATGGGAGGAGCTAATAAATAACAGAAAGCTTTTTTATTACTACGCCCTACCCTTCCTCTTAATTGGTGTAAGTCACTCAATCCAAAATGATGGGCATTGTTTACGATAATGGTGTTTACATTGGGAATATCTACTCCACTCTCCACAATATTGGTACATACCAATACATCATATCTGCGTTCAATAAAATCAAATATCTTTTCTTCTAACTGATGCCCTTCCAATTGACCATGTGCAAATCCTATACTTAAATCGGGACATAATTTTTGAATCATGGCGCACATTTCAGCTAAACCTTGTACTCTATTATGTATAAAAAATACTTGCCCTCCTCTCTCGGTTTCATAGTAAATACTTTCTCTAATCACATCTTCGTGAAAAACTTGTACTTCGGTATGAATAGGTTGTCTGTTTGCTGGAGGCGTATTAATAATACTTAAATCACGCGCACCCATTAAACTAAAATGCAGGGTTCTTGGGATAGGCGTGGCAGTAAGCGTTAAGCAATCAACAGTGGTCCTTAATGTTTTTAATTTCTCTTTATGTCCTACGCCAAATTTTTGTTCCTCATCAATCACCATCAGCCCTAAATCTTTGAATGCAACTTCCTTCCCTAATATGCCATGAGTGCCTACCAAAATATCAATTTTTCCTTCTTTTACTTTTTCGATAGTGGCTTTTTTCTCTGCTGCCGATTTAAAACGATTCAAGTAATCCACTGTAACTGGAAAATCTTTTAATCGTTCCTTAAAAGTTTTGTAGTGTTGAAATGCCAAAATGGTTGTGGGTACTAATATGGCAACCTGCTTGCCATCAATAGCTGCTTTAAAAGCTGCACGAATGGCTACTTCAGTTTTACCAAAACCAACATCGCCACATACTAGTCTATCCATGGGAGATGGCTGTTCCATGTCTTTTTTTACATCCGCAATGGCCTTGGCCTGATCAATGGTATCTTCATACATAAAGGAAGCCTCCAATTCATGTATCATGTAATTATCGGGCGTAAAAGCAAACCCAGCCTGCGCTTTACGATGCGCATATAATTTTATTAAATCAAATGCAATAGATTTAACTTTTGCTTTTGTCTTATCCTTTAATTTCACCCAAGCATCAGAACCTAATTTATTTACCTTAGGAGGTGCACCTTCCTTGCCCGTATATTTTGAAATTTTATGCAACGAATTAATGTTCACATATAAAATATCACTGTCTTTGTAAATAATACGCACTGCTTCCTGCATATGTCCATTCACATCAATTTTTTGAAGCCCACTATATACACCCACCCCATGATCTACATGCGTTACATAATCCCCCGGCTGTAAATCGCGCAAGGTTCTTAATGTAATGGCCTTGCTCTTGCTGTAGGCTTGTTTTACTTTATACTTATGATAGCGTTGAAAAATTTGATGATCTGTATAGCAAACCATTTTATGGTCATGATCAATAAACCCTTCGTGAATGCTTTTTACAATAGGTGTAAATTGAATCTCTGTTTTTAAATCGGTGAAAATAGCATGCAATCTTTCTAATTGCTTTGCTTGTTCAGCAAATAAAAATAAAGCATAGCCCTGCTTTTCCAAATCCTGCAAATTGGCTATCAAATATTGAAACTGTCTATTAAAAACCGGCTGTGCCTGTGTATTAAAAGTAATTTTATCGGAACTCAAGTGCGCATGAAAGCCCCATTCAATTAGGGTATGCTCAGTTAAATTTGTTTCCGTAGACAGTACCGTTTCAAAATCATCAATATGACTTTCTTTTTTATGCGGATCGTTTTCATCCGCTTTATTCATGGCTGCATGATGGGTAATAAATGTTTCTAAGGCCTCCTGTTGGTCCATGCCTTTTTGTTTGGTCACGTCCCAATCCTTCAACCAAACAATGGTGTCTTTTGAAAGGAAATCCAACAAGGGGATTTTTTGGGTGTCCTCAAATTGTGTTGTTACATTGGGAATAATATTTACTTGCAACAATTTTCTTTCACTTAACTGTGAAGCAGGATCAAACAACCTAATACTATCCACTTCCTCTCCAAACAATTCTATACGATATGGCTTTTCATTGCCAAAAGAATAAATATCCAAAATACCACCTCTTAATGCAAACTGTCCTGGTTCATACACAAAGTCGGTTCGCTCAAAACCGTAATCCACCATTTGTTGCATAAGGCCATTCAAATTCAAGTGATCATTGGTTTTTAGCTGAATAATATTTTGCTGTAAAGTCTTTGCCAAGACTACTTTTTCAAATAAAGCTTCCGGATAAGTAACAATAATTTTTTTATTGCCTCCCATTGAAATTTTGGTCAAGGCCTCGGTCCTTAACATTACATGTGAAGGGTTTAAAGCACTAAAATTATGGGGCGATTTAAAGGAGGAAGGGAAATAAAATAAATCCAGCGCTTCCGTTACACTTTCAATGGAGTTGAAAAAATAAGCCGATTCTTCGGCGTCATTTAATACGATTAAATGATTTAAGTGATTGGTTTTTGTGTTGCTAAAAATAGATTGCAAAACAAAAGCAGCAGAGGAACCATGTAGGTTTTGAAGGAAAACTTGAAGTGGCTTTTTTTCGCCTGAAGACATAGCTATCCTGTCCACCAAATTATTTAGGAGGGGGGATTGTTGTAGACGCTCAAACAAAGATTGCTCATTCATACCTTCTCCGCAAAGATACCAATACTAAAGTTTACTTTATTGAATATTTGAGCTCCCGCGTACAATAACTTCCAATTGAGTGGGTGTCTCCTTCTTTATTTCAAATAAAGCAGTCCCTGTAGAGCCAGAGAAGTAGGGAATATAATAGGCATTTTCATACCTTACAAAAACACTGTAAATGCCAGGTTTTAAATTTGTAGCAAACCGGCCTTTTTCGTCCGACTGAATGGAAGACACTAATGCACTATTAATTCGACTACAAAATGGACCTGTCAAACTATCCAATTGACTGATACTGGTTGAATTGTAAATAAAAAGTTGAGTAGCCAATGGTGCACCGTTGGAATTCGCTCTATCCACCATTGGCATGGAATTGAAATTTTGTTCAAGTACAATGCCTTGAAAATTAGCTTTTTCTTGCACAATTTTTGGGCTTCTGCAGGCTATAAAAGTAAAAATAGACAGCACAAAAAATAAAAAACATAGCTTTTTTTCCATAGTGTTAATTTATATAAAATTACGTAAAATAATACCGAGAAATCATTGTATTTTTAAAGGAACAAAAAGTAATTCTTAATCATAATTGATCTGCATGCGTAAATCATTTTTTTTATTCATAGTAAGTGCGATTTTTTCTTCCTCTTTATATGCTCAAATTGGAACTCAAAAAGTTTTATTGACCAAAACTGCAAAATCACTTGAAGCTGAATCAAGATCGAATTTTAGTGAAGCAATTATTCAATCGAAAATAAAGGGCTGGCCCATTGAATATAAATCCAAGGACAATAAAACAGCTACCTTAATTGGTGTAGATATATTTGGACAGCCCATATACATAACCACATATGCCGATCCTGTTCAAGCAATTACAGTAAACACGAATCAGCTTTGGCAAGGTGGCACTACTGGATTTAATTTAAGTGGATCAAGTGACAGTATTACCAATAGAATTGGTGTATGGGATGAATCCTCTCCAAGACTTACCCATAATGAATTTGCAGGTCGTTTAACACTAAGGGACAACGCTAGTAAAACAGTGGATCACCCAACACATGTTGCGGGTATCATTATGTCAAAAGGAGTAAATCAACTTGCAAAAGGAATGGCATTTGGGGTAAAAGGTGCTTATGCATATGATTGGAACAATGATGTTTCAGAAATGGCAAGTGCCGCAGCTAATGGATTATTAATATCAAACCACTCCTACGGGACCGTGAGTGGATGGGATTACAACAAGGATTCGTCCAGATGGGAATTCAATGGAAAATGGAATGAAAAGGAAGATTTTAAATTTGGATTGTATAATCAAACTGCGCAAACCTATGATTCTATCGCTTACAATGCCCCATACTATTTAATTGTAAAATCGGCAGGTAACAATCGAAGCCAAAATGGCCCTACAGTGGGTCAGCCTTATTGGCGTAGAGACGAAAATGGAAAATTATACAATGCAGGCAACAGACCAGACAGCTTAAGTAGCAATAATAGTTTTGATATTTTACCAACAGATGCCAATGCAAAAAATATTTTGACCGTTGGTGCTATTGGACCAATTAGTGCTGGCTATTTAAAAGCATCTGATGCTGCCATCACAAATTTTAGTTCTTGGGGCCCAACCGATGATGGACGTATTAAGCCAGATATCGTTACAGATGGCCTTTCGGTGTATTCCACTGTCAGTGCAAATGACTCAAGCTACGCCTATTTAAGCGGAACGTCCATGGCTGCACCAGGTGCTGCAGGGTCACTTTTATTATTGCAAGAATTAAGTCAAAAAGCGAGTCCCAATAAATTTATAAAATCTGCAACACTGAAAGGATTGGCAATTCACACTGCAAATGAAGCAGGAACTACTTCGGGACCAGATTATAAATATGGTTGGGGCGTTTTAAATACTGCGGAAGCCGCTCATGTTTTAAACAATGCATTAACAAGTAACAATAGCAATACGAGTGTTGATTTAGTGTATGAAAATATTTTATTGAATGGACAAGCTGCCAATTTTTCTGTAACCGCATCGGGAAGCAAGCCACTTAAAGCAACCATTGTTTGGACCGATATTAAAGGGAATGTTTCAAGCACCCTTAACGACACGGTTCGCCGTTTAGTTAACGACTTGGATTTAGTCATTAAAAAAGGAACTAGCTCCTTTTATCCTTGGACTTTAAATAGAGCTATTCCAGACAATGCAGCGGTTAGAGGTGTCAATAACGTTGACAATGTAGAAAAAGTTGAATTGGATTCTACCTTAGTTGGAAATACCTACTCCATTAATGTCAACCACAAAGGAACATTAGAAAGGGGGCAGCAATATTATTCACTTATTATAAGTGGTGCAGGTGGTTCGGCCTATTGCACTTCTACAGCATCCTCTAGTGCTGGCACAAAAATGGATAGTATTAGCATTAACAATATTCAATTTAACAACAACAGTAGTAATCAATATATTGATAACACCAATATGTTTATTCAAGGAGAACCTAGTAGCAACCTGCCATTGTTTATTAAATTAAATAGTGTAGACGTAAGCAACAATACCAGATTTGTTAAAGTGTTTATTGACTATAACAACAATGGAATTTTTGAAACCAATGAAACTGCTTTAACTAGCAATGCGCTTATTAATGGTAATTACACAGCCACCATAGCGCTTCCAGGCACACTTGTCGTTGGTAAATTAATGAAAGTGAGAATTGTGGCAATGGAAACATCAAGTAGTACAAATGTTAATGCTTGCGGTACATACACAATTGGAGAAACGCAAGACTATACTTTAAAAGTGGTGAGTGCTTCTAACGATATTCAAATAAGTGAAATTATTAGCCCGTCTGCAGGTATGTGTAAAAAGAATGCTCAATATGTAACCGTGAAAATATTGAACAATGGTAGCACCAATCAACGCAATATCCCTTTAAACTTATTGGTAAAAAAGGGCAATACTACTATACTAAATGTAAATGAGGTGTTTACTGGACGTCTAAATGGATTGGAAAACATGAGTTACACATTCCAGAAACCATTTGCAATGGATGCAAATACAACCTATACCATTACAGCAACCGCAACCATTACAAACGATCAGCAACCCGATAATAATTCAGGAACTTCTACTTTTGTGAGCGCTGCAGAAATTGCTGCATTAACCGGCAGTGCCGTTAATTGTAATAATTCACTCCGACTAAATGTAAACGCGCCTGTTAGTGGGACGAACTACTACTGGTATGACTCAAGTGCATTGTATAATCCAATTGCTATTGGAAGTAATACAAGTGCTACTACATCTAGTAGTAAAGTGTATTTAACCCAAGGATACCAGGGCACCATGCCACCTTTTACCAACACGAGTTTAACGGGGGGCGGAAGTTATAATAGCTTTAGTGGGAATTACATGAAAATAAATGCCACTTCTGCAATTACTTTAGAGACCACGAAATTATATTCTGGATATCCTGGTAAAGTAGATTTTATTTTAGGCACTTTAGGGACCGTTAATACCGATGGAAGCTTTACCTACTATCCTATTCAAACTGTTTCATTAAATATTCCAGCAAGTAGTCCAAGTCCTGCCATTGGCGCTTCGCCATTTGTGGTTGGGGATACAGGAAGGATTTATGCTTTAAACTTAAAGATCCCTCAGGCTGGAGATTATATAATTATTTCAAAATGCGATAGCGCTACTTTATTTAGAAATAATGCAGCTCCTGACCCTACTTATCCTGTAGGTCCTAGCCGATTAGTTAGTTTTACAGGCAATAGTGTAGCTACAGCTTCTGGAAATTTTCAAAATTATTTTTACTTCTTTTATAATACGCAAGTAAGTTCACCAGACTGCATGAGTAGTCCATCACTCATTAACATCACTACCAATAGCAAACCTACCATTTCACAAAGCGGCGAT
Organism: Bacteroidota bacterium; assembly: GCA_947461015.1. Classification (GTDB taxonomy): domain Bacteria; phylum Bacteroidota; class Bacteroidia; order Chitinophagales; family Chitinophagaceae; genus Sediminibacterium. The sequence continues at coordinate 7,607 of CANHIR010000073.1, forward strand.
AGTCTTATATGTTCACTTGCAAGTTCATACCAATGGTATTTGAATGACTCTTTAATTACAGGTGCGACAAAACAATCATATAAACCCACAAGAAATGCAATGTATAAAGTATCAACGAAAACCATTTCAGGAGATTGTGAAAATATATCAGATAATAAATTAATTTTAGTAACCGACGTTGCAGAAGCAAGTGCAAAAGAAATAAGTCTTAAAATAACTTCCACCGACTATGTAGAAAATTTAATTAGAGGGAATTCCTTTTATATTCAATTTAGCAATATACAAACACAGGGGATCACCTTGGAAATAATGAATTCAACAGGTGGAAAAGTTTATCAAAAGGAAAACTTAATTAATCAAAGATCACCTCAACGTTTAACCATTGGTAGCTTAAATTCAGGTATTTATTTTGTAAAAATTTATGCAAACAATAAGGTATATGTTCAAAGAGTTTTTATAACGAATAATTAAAATTTTCAGCATGCCACTAGAATGGGTAGAAGGGGTAATTACCAAAATTGAAAATGAAACTCCTAATACAAAACGATTTTATTTTGAAATTCCCAGTCTTGAAAAATTCGAGTTTATTCCAGGGCAATTTGTAACATTGGATTTACCGATACACGAGCAAAAAAACAAGCGTTGGAGAAGTTATTCAATATCTTCTGCACCCAACGGAACCAATACTTTCGAATTGGTAATTGTACATTTACATGGAGGCCTAGGTACCACTTATTTGTTTAACGAAACCAAAGTTGGCTCAACAATCACATTAAGAGGACCACAGGGCGTATTCACCCTACCTAAGCACTTTAATAATGATGTATACTTTATATGCACCGGAACTGGCATTGCGCCTTTTAGGTCAATGATCACTTATATTCACGAACATAAAATTGCGCACAACCATATTCATTTAATTTTTGGCTGTAGAAAATTTGAAGACGGTTTATATATTAACGAATTAAAAGCATTGGAAGCAAAAGAGCCAGGCTTCCATTTTCATCCTTGCTATTCAAGAGAAACCGAAGTGCCTGCTGGTGCACATACAGGTTATGTTCACCCTGTTTATCAAGAATTATTAAAGAATAATAAAGAAACAGCAAATGTATGGTTATGTGGTTGGAAAGCAATGATTGACGATGCGCGTAAAAACTTAACCGAAATGGGATTGGATAAAAAACAAGTGCATTTTGAATCCTTCGGTTAAGAAGACGCGAAAGCGTCTGATGAAAGCGGACAAGTTTCCCGTCTGATGAAAGCGGACAAGTTTCCCATCTGATGAAAGCACTACTCCATAAAAAAGGCCTCGATTAATTCGAGGCCTTTTTTTATATTATAGCATTATACTTAATTGTTAATGGCGGCTAAGACCATTTCTTTTACTTGACTCATTGGAATTCGCTCCTGTGTCATCGCATCACGGTGACGAATGGTTACAGTGCCGTCCTCTTTGGTTTGATGATCAATGGTTACGCAAAATGGGGTTCCAATTGCGTCTTGACGACGATATCTTTTCCCAATGGCATC
>CANHIR010000074.1 GCA_947461015.1 Bacteroidota bacterium
AATTTTTATAAAAAAAATGGCCAAACTGAATTCATGAAGGGTGTTCAAATTGGCGCATATAATACTTGGAATGCATCCTGGGACAAAGCTTCATTTCCGTATGAAAAAAATATAACGTATACCATGACAATAAGTGGATTGATCCCAACAAATCAAGTTAAGTAAGGGAAAATTTAGCCCTCTTTTTGATTATATTTGCACAAATACAAATTGCATGAGCGAAGTTTTAAATACTCCTTTTATACAAAAGCACATTGCCTTGGGTGCCAAAATGGCTCCCTTTGCAGGTTATAATATGCCTATAAGCTACACTGGCATTAATGACGAGCACGCCGCCGTGCGCAATAGTGCTGGTGTGTTTGATGTAAGTCATATGGGTGAATTTATTTTAAGAGGGGACCATGCATTGGATCTAATTCAAAGAGTGACAAGCAATGATGCATCCGTTTTAGAAGATGGGAAAGCGCAGTACAGTTGTTTTCCAAATGCCACCGGTGGTGTCGTAGATGATTTATTGGTGTATTGTGTAGAGAAAAACAAGGTTTATATGTTGGTGGTGAATGCTTCGAATATTGAGAAAGATTGGAATTGGGTATCCGCACATAATACCAAAGGAGTAGAAATGCATAATATTAGTGCAAAGACAGCGCTACTTGCTGTGCAAGGACCAAATGCAACAAAAATTGTTCAAACCATGACACAATTAGATGTCTTGAACATGCCTTATTATAGTTTTGCAAAAGGGAAGTTATTAGATATTGATAATGTCTTAATTAGTGCGACAGGATATACTGGAGCTGGCGGGGTTGAAATATATTTTGAGGATGTGCATGACAATGCGAATAGAATTTGGGATGCATTGTTTGAGGCAGGCGCAGCCTATGGCTTAAAGCCTATTGGACTAGGGGCAAGAGATACATTGAGATTAGAAATGGGATTTTGTTTATACGGAAATGATATAGATGATACAACAAGTCCTATTGAGGCTGGTTTGGGCTGGATTACAAAATTTACTAAAGATTTTACAAACGCGGAAGCTTTAAAAATGCAGAAAGAAAATGGCGTTGCTAAAAAATTAGTAGGTTTTGAATTAATGGATCGTGGAATTCCGCGTCATTATTATTTAATTAAAGATGCAGCTGGGAATGAAATTGGATCGGTTACTTCTGGGACACAAGCACCAAGTTTAGGTAAAGCCATTGGTCTTGGATATGTTGCCACAGCTCATGCTAAAGTTGGAACAGAAATATACATCGATATTAGAAATACACTGGTAAAAGCCAAAGTGGTTAAATTCCCTTTCAAATAATTGGGGAACTTTAATGTAAAAAATAAAGTATTTAAAAGGGAGCTTGCTCCCTTTTTTTATAGTATAAATACCTGAATCTTGTATTCATTTGAATTGCACATTTGTATTTCATAAAAATAATTCAAAATGAAAGCAATTAAAAACAAGGTACAATTGGTTGGTCGTTTAGGGGCAAACCCAGAAATGAAAACATATGGAGATGGAAAAAGCCTAGCCAACATTAGATTGGCAGTAAATGACCGTTATAAAAATGCAAAAGGCGAATGGATGGACGAAACGCAGTGGTTTAGCCTTGTTGCTTGGGCAAAGCTTGCCATTTATGTTGAAAAATATTTAACAAAGGGGACAGAAGTGGCAGTGGAAGGTAGGTTAGTGAACAAGGCGTTTACAGACAAAAATGGAATAAAGAGAACCAGTACTGAAATTATAGTAAGTGAAATACTTCTTTTATCAAAGCAAAAGGAATTGCTCGTTGAAATGTAAAGCGTTTATTATCTTTGCGACATGAATATTGATCATAAAGTAAAACCAAGTTTACATACGGTACTAACACCACAGTTGTTAGATTTGTATGAAATAAAAGATAGTATTGTTGTCATCATTGATGTATTTAGAGCCACATCAACTATGGCAACAGCATTATACAATGGAGCTACAAAAATTATTCCAGTAGATAGCCCTGAGGCATGCATCGAAATTGGCAATGCAACAGGGGGGGTAACTGCAGGGGAACGAGATGGTAAAATTATTCCTGGTTTGTCTTATGGAAATTCACCATCCGAATATCCTAGGGATTTTATTGAGCATAAAACATTAGTAATCACCACTACGAATGGAACGAAATTGTTACATATGGCACTTAGAAAAGGAGCAAAAGAGGTGATTACAGGCTCCTTCCCAAATTTATCCAATGTGGTAGCATATTTAAAGGCACAAAATGCACCCGTGATCTTAGGTTGTTCTGGATGGAAAAATAGATTCAATATAGAAGATACTTTGTTTGCAGGGGCGGTGATTGAAGAAATTAAGGAACATTTTACCATACATTGTGATAGTAGCTTTATGGCCAATCAATTGTATAATCAGCATAAAAATAATATGCCTGAATACATTAAATCCTTAACTCATTGGCATCGATTGGCTGCTTATGGATTGGAATCTGATATGTTGTATTGCATTACAAAGGATATAGCGCCTAGTTTACCCATTTTTAAGGACGGAGCCTTGGTAAATGAGCGATAAGAATTACGAAAATTAGCCTACAAATGTGTACATTTGCAACTTGCCCTTTTCAAAAAAGGGATTTTGTATAATTTATGGCATTACCCTATTTAGTTAAACACATTTATAGTTACGGAACCGAGGAAGTAATAAGACGCGGAAAGAAAATTTTTGCGCTTAAGAATATAGAATTGGTCAAATTTGATCCTTTACTAGGAAGTATTCATTGTAGGGTAAAAGACGATGGCTATAGTACGTATTATAAAGTGACTATTGAGAATTTTAAAAGCCCTACCACTTTATCATTAAGATGTGGATGTCCTTATAATTTATCAGAAGTATGTAGGCATAAAGCAGCTGCTTTATTTTTTATCCAAGATTTATTGGACAAAAATTTATTGGATTATAAGCAAACTTCTTATGTAACTACTCACACGCAGTTGCGGACAAAAAATCTGGATTTAAAAATGATTCGAATGCTTTGCTCAAAGTCTACTTTTGAAAAAGCGGAAATTACATTAAAATCAAATCGACCTCATATAACGGAAAGTGCAAATGAAAAAGTGGTTGCCGAAATGGATGAAAAAGGGAAGACCTTTCATTTGATTGTACAAAAAAATGAAGAGCGATTTTTTGATACATCCTGTGATTGCTTAAGTGAAACTGAATATCCATTATGTTTACATAAGACAGTGTTATTATTGCAGTTATTTCAATTAAAGGGGGCCGATTATTTTGACACAATTCGTAATTGGGATAGAGAAAAAAATAAATTATTGGCTTTATATGGTTATTCTTTAGATGACTATATCGAAGACAAATTTGAATTTACTTACCATGAAGGAAAGCCTTTTTTAAAAGTATTGGATGAGCGAATTCAAAAAGTGAATGGAAGCGTAGCAACGGCTACAAAAATATTTCCTAAGTCCAATGATTGGGATATTGAAAACTCGGATCCAATACATAGCAATAGCATTGCTAGAACCATTGAGCGTTATGGGTTAGTGATTCAACAAAATGCCGATGCGTATCCATATTTAACGCTAAGTGTAATAAAAGGAGAAGTGAATGAAGAAGGAACTTCTTTTGTAAGTAAGGTTGAAAAATTAGATTTAACTAAATTTATTACTCCTGAGGATATCAAAGAGGAGGATAAGAATTTAATTCAAATGGTTCGGAAATTGCAGTCACCTGAACTGACAAAATATTTGAATAAGAATTCCCCATTCATGGGCATTTGGGATACTATATTACATGCGGACGAAGCCAACTTGCCTGATGAAACAAAGGAGTTGATTCAGGAATATATGCATTCAAAACTAGAAAAATTATGGATGGATATTTCAGAACATCCCTTTAATTTTCATCTCCCTCTTAATAAACCATTTACTACTTCCAATTTGCATAAAGCAGAACTTGTGTTTAACGCCTTGCAACCAAGCTTTAGGGTTGAAAAAGAGAAGGACAAATACATTGTATATGCGCAAATTAATTTACCAGAGGGTAATATTTCTATAAATGAAAATCATGCAAAATCACATTTTGTTTTTCAATTTCATCATCAATTTTTTACTTGGAAAAAATTAGCAGATTTACAATGGGTGGAAAAATTTATGCCTACAGGATTTAATGAAATTGATTTAATACAGTGGCCCGAATATTTACAACATACCTTACTTCCATTGTCTAAACTTTACAAAGTGGAATTGGGCAATGTGAAGCAAGAAAAATTAAAAGGGGTAAAGCCACAACTACAAATTCTATTAAAAGAGGATAGAGAATATTTATTATTTGAACCTATATATGTTTATAAAGACATTGTTGTAACTACCGCAGATGGTCCTTCGGTGATACAACAACAGGATGATAAAATTATTATATTAGAAAGAGACTTGGCTGCAGAAAGAAGTTTGATTGGTATTATTGAGCAATTACATTCGGGATTTATCAGGCCTAATGAAGGAAATATATTGGCGCTAAAAGGGGCAGAAGTTTTAAAAAATAATTGGTTTTTCTTATTTATTGATACCTTAAAAGAAAAGCAAATTCCTCTTTTTGGGTCAGATAATTTAAAACAATTCAAATTTAATACTGCAAAACCAAATACTAAACTTTACATAAGTAGCAATACGGATTGGTTTGACGCAAAAGTGGAAATTTCATTTGGTAATCAAAAAGTATCCGTTCAGGATATTAAAAATATGTTGTCCAATAAACAACAGTTTGTTCCGCTCAAGGATGGTAGTTTAGGTGTATTGCCAGAAAAATGGCTCAACAAATATTCTTTATTATTTAAGGTAGGAGAAGGGAAAGTGGATAATCTTAAATTGAGTAAATACCATTTTTCTATCATTGATGAATTATATGAACAAAGAGATGAGGAGGAATTGATTTTTAAACTAGAAGAGAAATACGAGAAAATAAGAGAAAAATATTCTATTGCCGACGTTGCCCCTCCAGCGCATTTAAATCCTATTTTAAGACCGTATCAAATAAGTGGTTTTCAGTGGTTGAATTATTTACATGATGTTCAGTGGGGTGGAATTTTAGCAGATGACATGGGATTGGGTAAAACCATTCAAACGCTTTCTTTTTTACAACATTTAAAAGAGAAAAATGGGAAATTGTTGGCGTTAGTGGTTTGTCCAACTACGCTTTTGTATAACTGGCAAAATGAATTAAAAAAATTCACACCTAGCTTAACATTCCAAATTCACCATGGAGGAACAAGAAGTAAATCTCAATTGTTTAAGGATCCGGTAGAAGTAATTATTACTACGTATGGTACTTTAAGAAGTGATATAAAAATATTTTCCGAAGTGAAGTTTGATTATGTGATTTTAGATGAAAGTCAGGCCATTAAGAATCCCTCTAGTAAAGTAACAAAGGCAGCTTGTTTGTTGCAAGCAACTAATAAATTATGTTTAAGTGGTACGCCATTGCAAAACAATACTTTTGATATTTATGCACAAATGAATTTCTTAAACCCAGGTATGTTAGGTACGGTTGAATATTTCAAGCATAACTTTTCAATGCCTATTGATAAATTTGATGAAAAAGAACAAAAGGAACATTTAAGAAAATTTGTATTCCCATTTATTTTGAGAAGAACCAAAGAACAAGTTGCAAAGGATTTGCCAGAAAAACAAGAAATGGTATTGTATTGTGAAATGGGCACTGCGCAAAGAAAAATTTACGAAGCGTATCGAAACGATTACCGTGATAAATTAATTGGGATGGTGGAAGAAAAGGGGATTCAAAAATCACAACTTTCAATTTTACAGGGATTAATGAAATTGCGTCAAATTTGTGATAGTCCTGCCATTATTAAAGATGAAGCTTATCCAAATGAGTCGGTGAAATTAGAAGAACTAACGCGTGAAATAGCTGAAAACATTGGTGATCACAAGGCCTTAGTATTCTCACAATTCTTAGGTATGTTGGGATTAATTAAAGAACAGCTAATTAAGTTGGGGATTGATTATGAATATTTTGACGGAAGCAGTACTATACAAGAAAGAGAAAAAGCCATTGAACGTTTTCAAAATGACTCAAAATGTAGGGTATTTCTTATCTCCTTAAAAGCGGGAGGGGTGGGTTTAAACTTAACAGCTGCCGACTATGTATATATTGTTGATCCTTGGTGGAATCCTGCTGTTGAGCAACAAGCCATTGATAGAACGCATCGTATTGGTCAAACTAAAAATATTTTTGCGTATCGAATGATTTGTACTGATACCGTAGAAGATAAAATTTTAAAATTGCAGGACCGCAAAAGATCTTTGGCGAAGGAATTAATTTCTGATGAAGAAGGTTTTGTAAAATCCTTGACAAAAGATGATATCGCGTATTTGTTTAGTTAATTTCAATAAGCTGCTTTCATGAGTGTTGCTGTTATTTTTTCAACTTTGCCTCTGCGATGTGATCTTTAGGATTTTTCTTAAAATAGTCTTTACAATCTGGCGAACAAAAGCCTAAAACATATTTTTCATATTGCAATGTATCGGTCATATCATCGGTGACCTCCATGCCACATCTGGGATCTATTGTATTGTCATACTTTGAAGCAATGATCTTTTTTGCAACTTCATCTTTTTGTTGAGCTGCTGCTACCTCATTCGATGCTTTTTTATTATTACATGCTGCTAATAATATCATTACGGTAACACTATATAATCCGATTGTATTTTTCATTTCTTTCTTATTTTTCTTGTTGCTAATTATAATTTCCTTCCACAAAATTACGACCAAGGTGGGTTAAAAAATACTAACAAGTATTATTTTAACCTCAAATTGATGCTTTAGTGGCCTAATCACCCAAATTACAGGCCTTATCCGGCCTATTTTGTTTAATTATTTAATACTTTTACGTCCTAATTCCTTTCAAAGGATATAATTAAATGAAACAGGACCAATTACATATTTTATTAACTAGTGCAAATTTTGCACCGGTCCCTGTATTGAACAGCCCCATCAGGTTGCCGCTTGCGGTTAGATGTTCACCCCGACGTGGATTCTGATAGGACGAGCAATTGGCACTTGCCCCTATCAGTGGAAAAAGCCCCGAATTTTGATAGAAACGCCAGCAGTGTCATTTTTTTAAATTTTAGTTATCATTGGAACAGCAAATTATAGTTCGTGTAGCCCATAGTGGCGATATTCATTATTCAATAGCCATCACTGATGAGATGGCTTCTTCCGCAAAAGTTCGTGGAACGGGAATTGCTAAACGTAGTCCAGCATATATAGCAAAAAAAATTGAGGAGGGGAAAGCGGTAATTGCCCATACCCAAGATGGAACCTGGGTAGGTTTTTGTTACATTGAAGCTTGGCAACATGGAGAATTTGTTGCCAATAGTGGTTTGATTGTATCTCCTAATTTTAGAAAAAGTGGTGTTGCAAAAAAAATAAAGCAAACCACTTTTCAATTGTCTAGAGAAAAGTATCCAAATGCAAAATTGTTTGGATTGACTACAGGATTAGCGGTAATGAAAATTAATAGTGAATTAGGATATGAGCCAGTGACTTATAGCGAATTGACGGAGGATGAAGAATTTTGGGCAGGTTGCAAGAGTTGCGTGAATTATGAAATTTTAATGAGCAAGGATCGCAAAAACTGTATGTGTACCGCAATGCTGTATGAGCCAAAAGGGGCACATACCCCCGAAGAGACCGCATCTGAGTTTAAAACAAATTCAAGATTGTATGAGCGTTTTATGAAAATAAAACAAAGCAAATTATTAAACTGGTTGACCAAAAAGTAATGACTATGGAGAAAGTTGTATTGGGTTTTAGTGGTGGACTAGATACCACCTTTTGTGTTAAGTATTTAACAGAGGATAAAGGATTAGAAGTGCATAGTGTAATTGTAAACACAGGTGGCTTTACCGAGGAGGAATTAAAAAAAGTAGAAGCGCATGCTTATGCATTAGGTGTGAAAACGCATACCACTGTAAATGCGGTAAAAGGCTATTATGATAGTATCATTAAATATTTGGTATATGGTAATGTATTAAAAAACAATACCTATCCATTAAGTGTAAGTGCTGAGCGTTTATCACAAGCACTTCACATAGCGGAACATGTAAAAAAACTGGGAGCAAAATTAGTGGCGCATGGAAGTACAGGCGCCGGCAATGACCAAGTGCGTTTTGATATGATTTTTCAAATTATGATTCCTGGCATTGAAATTTTAACACCTATTCGTGACTTGCAATTAAGTAGAGAAGCGGAAATAGCATATTTAAAAGGTAAGGGTGTTGAAATGAATTTTGAAAAAGCAGCGTATTCTATAAATAAAGGTTTGTGGGGTACAAGTGTTGGTGGAAAAGAAACATTAAATTCAAAAGGAATGTTGCCAGAAGCTGCATGGCCAACCCAAATGACTAAGGGGGGTGCAACCGAGGAAATGATAATTGGTTTTGAGCAAGGAGAAATTAAAAAAGTTAATGGCCAGTCTTTCCAACATCCTACCGAAGCGATTCAATTTATTCAATCCATTGCGGGTGCTTATGGCATTGGCAGAGATATACATGTGGGGGATACAATCATAGGCATTAAAGGTAGAGTAGGTTTTGAAGCAGCTGCTCCAATGGTTATTTTGAAAGCCCACCACGCGTTAGAAAAACATGTATTAACGAAGTGGCAATTGTCATGGAAGGATCAATTGGCTTCATTTTATGGCAACTGGTTACATGAAGGACAAATTCTCGATCCAGTGATGCGTGATATTGAAGCCTATTTAACCAATTCTCAAGAACAAGTAACAGGAGATGTATTTGTACAATTAAATCCTTATCACTTTCAAATTTTAGGCATTGAATCTCCTAACGACTTAATGAGCGCGAAGTTTGGAAAGTATGGTGAAATGAATACAGGCTTTACGGGTGCGGATGTGAGAGGGTTTACCAAAATATTTGGCAATCAAACAAGTATCTTCCACAATGTAAAAGAATCGAACAAAAAATAAAGTTGAACAAATGTGTTGCAGCAATCTAAAATAGCAACAACACTATTGATAAATAATTATAAGAATTGTATGATGCAAAAAATAAATATTGGTATAGTTGGAGGA
>CANHIR010000075.1 GCA_947461015.1 Bacteroidota bacterium
CCATGCAGTTATTTGATTGTCTAATATGGCTTGAATGGCTTTGATGTTTTCTTTATAATCTGATACATCTGATACAATTTCAAAACAATCAATTGGTTTTTGCTGGGTAGTATCGTTGTTTTGAGCACACAAATTTTGTGCAAATAAAATGGCGATGAATGGTATAATTTTTTTCATATTGATTTTTGAATTGAACCAAAAGTTAAGATAAATAAATAAATCTCCCTAATTTGTGTCATGTCCTATAAAAAGCATTTAGCACTTGACCTTAGATTAGCTCCTTTGTTATTGGAGGATACGCATATTTTAAAAAAACGGAAAAACACGGCCGTGCGCTTAATGGCAAGTATCATAAGTCAGCAATTGAGCACCAAAGTGGCAAAAATTATTTTTGACCGATTTATTGCATTATATGATGGCAAAGAACCAAGCTGTGAGCAAGTATTGGCAACAGATAGCACCTTGTTAAGAAGTATTGGCTTAAGCAACTCAAAAGTAATGTATGTGCAAAATGTTGCGCAGTTTTTTTTAGCACATGCAATAACGGATAAGCAATTGTATAAGATGGACCCAGAAGCTGTGATTGAATTACTTACGCAAATAAAAGGAGTAGGAAGATGGACGGTAGAAATGCTTTTAATGTTTAGTTTGGGACACGAAAATGTTTTTGCGGTGGATGATCTTGGCATACAGCAAGCCATGGTTCGTTTGTATAAAATAAAATATGAAACCAAGAAAGAAATGCAATTAAAGATGCTTAAAAAAGCGGAAGCTTGGGCACCCTATAAAACCTATGCTTGTTTGCATTTGTGGAAATGGAAGGATACCAAAGCGCCTGTATAGCATTAGCTTGTTACCCTTAAGTTAAGCTACATTAAATTCCTTGTTTAATATTTGTTTTAAACAAGTTGATTATGTTTAAAAGTAGGGTATTGTATATCATGGTAAAATGCAAAGGTCCAATTTCCCATTAAGCCTTCCTGCCACCATAATTGTCTCCATTCCATTGCCTTTTTTCCATCCATATCATATTTGGCAACAAACTTAGATTTCATTTGTTGCAATTGAGGAGCTTCGTCCCCACCAAAGAAAAAAGTAGTATCATTTTCTTTTATCCATGCAACCTGATGATACAAGCTATGACCTGCGGTTACTTTATAATGTATTAGCTCATCAATCACCCCTTCGTCTTCTGCTAGCCAAACTACGCCACTAAAATTTTCTAGTAACTGAACCTGCTCTGCTAAATAAGAAGCACTTGTTCCACTTGTGGCTAGTTCGAATTCCCTTTTTTGAATGTAATATTTTGCATAGGGGAAGCTTATGAATCGTTCCTTATGAATTGGGTGTAAGTAACTAAGTCCCCCCGCATGATCCTTGTGCAAATGGCTCATGAAAATTTTAGTAACACTGGATGGATCAATTCCTAATTGCATAAGATTATCATGTAACTGAAGTATCCCTGATTCATTAAAATAGCCTAATCCTGTATCAAATAATATGATATCACTTTCTGTGATTACGACGAATGGTTGGATCTCTACCAACAAACTTCCTTTTGGGCGATCTTGTAGATTTTCATTTGCCGTATTAATAGGAACAAAAACTTTAGTTTGGTCAATAGTGAAACTACCTTCCGATAAAGGATAAATACGCATATTAAATAATTAACGAATTACCATTTGGCGATCTGCATCCAATCTTAATAAAATAAATACAAGTATGGTAAAAGTTAATAATGACGATCCTCCATAACTAATTAAAGGAAGTGGAATGCCTACTACTGGGAATAAACCAATGGTCATACTAATATTTACTGCAATATGGAAAAAGAAAATCCCTACTACACTGTATGCATAAACTCGCGAAAATGTACTTCTTTGTCTTTCAGCAATTCTAATCAAACGAAACAAGAAAAATAAATAAAGTAATAGAAAACTAGCAGTTCCAACAAAACCAAATGCCTCCCCAAGGGAGGTAAATATAAAGTCGGTATTTTGCTCTGGTACATATTTACCTCTTGTTTGTGTCCCCTTTAAAAATCCTCTTCCCCAGAATCCGCCTGAACCAATGGCAATTTTACTTTGCTTAACATTGTAATCATCTGGCTTTTTTCCTTTTTTCTTAATAGCAGTAGCAGCGGACTTTTTATTTTGACTGCAATCGTATTCCTTTCCAATCATGCTATAAATACGTGTACTCTGATAGCATTCAAAAACATTATTAAAAATATAGGGTACCGCAAATTTGACAGTTCCAAAGCAGATCCCCCAAATTCCAATCACCAAGAGAATTTTAAATTTATTTCTTTTGAATCGCTTAATTAGGAATAGAATAAATATGCCTGCTATAATTGTAAGCATTAAGGATAGTAAAGAAGGATCCATAAGCAGGGTAGCAATTACGAGTATTGCAAAAGATAAAACGACTATTAATATTACTGGAGGTAAGCCTTCTCTGTACATTGCAAAAATAAATGCACTGTATACCAATGCAAGGCCCATTTCATGCTGCATAATTGAAAGTGCTGCGGGCAGTGCAATCATGCCTACCGCAATGAGCTGTGATTTTATTTTTGTAAAATCGGTCTCTGGCTTAGCGATAAATTTTGCCAATAATAATGCAGTGAATATTTTACAAAGTTCGGCTGGCTGAAGATTAAATCCCCCGGCAATTGGTATCCAGCTATTTGATCCGTTAATATTTTTACCAATTACAAATGTGGCTAGCATTAATAAAATTCCCCCTCCGTATAAAATATTTGCAAAGGCGGTAAAAACCTTACTATCAAGTAATAAAATAAAAATACCTATGAAGGTGCAAAAAATGGCAAAATAGATTTGTTTACTATAACTATTCTTGCCTCCAATGAGTGAATTACTTAAGCTCCCAGTAGAAGTATATTCCACCATGAAAATGCAAAGAATACCAATGGCAATCATTGTAAAATACAGAATGATTACCGCTAAGTCGGTGCCTTTAGAAAAACTATTGGGGTTAGGTGTTTTTGACATTTTTTGGAGGGAGCGTCTTTTTTTTCTTTTTTTCTATTAAAATGGCAGTATCATTTGCTTTAATTTTATTGCCAATGGGTTCCTCGGGTACCTTTGTTTTGTTTGTACTATCAATTATTTTATTAATAGTGTCTTGTACTTTTGGTTTTGGTTTATAGTCTGAAACCATTTCCATTTCCCAAACATCTCCTAATTCATCATTTTTATATTCATCCACAGGTGTTATTCGATTCGAATTGTTTTTTATGTACCATGCCTTTATTTCTTCAGGCATTAAATCTACCTTAGCCAAATTATCTGCCTTCACTGTACTTTCTGAGGTAAGGGTGTCGTTTAAAAATTTTTCCATTAATAAGCTGCTTATAGGACCTGCCCATGTAGCTCCATAACCAGCATTTTCAACAACTACGGCAACCGCTACTTTAGGATTATCTTTAGGTGCAAAACATACAAATATAGAGTGATTCTTTCCATGTGGATTTTGAGCTGTTCCTGTTTTTGCACAGTACTCATGACCTGGCAATTTAACACCAGTAGCTGTCCCTTTTATAGTTACATCGTGCATCCCTTCTTTTATCACTTTATAAATATCACTTGATATTTTAGTTACATCTTGCTTGGTTCTAAATTTAGCCAATTCAGCTTTGTCTTCGCTATCTTCTTCTTCAATACTGTCTACCAAGTGTGGTGTGTAATAATATCCTTCATTGGCAATTAATGCCATTGTGTTGGCTAGTTGCAGAGGGGTAGCGGTCATTCTATCTTGACCAATTCCCAAGGTGAGCATAAAACAACTGTTCCAATATTTTGGATTACCAAAGTCTTTATTGTAAGCTGCAGTATCTGGAATATTTGCTTTGTTCTCACTTGGTAAATCAATTCCTAATTTTCTACCCAAGCCAAAACTATTAATGTATTCTTTCCATTTTATGTATCCATTTTTCGCACTTCCATATTTAGGATTGTCTATGGCCATTCTAAATACCTGTAAAAAGTAAGAGTTACAAGAGTTGGCAAGTGCAATTTGTAAATTTGCAGCATGTCCTGCTCCGGCATGTGTACATTTACGAGGATCTCCACAAGCACCGTAAGATCCAAAACAATTATAACCATAGCTTGGTGTAATTAATCCTTCATCCAATGCAATGAGTGCGCCAAGTGGTTTAAAGGTAGAACCAGGTGGATATTGCCCTTTTATGGCTCTATTATAAATTGGTCTAGCGGTGTCGGTTAATAAATTTCCAATTGTTTTACGTCTTTGGTTTCCCGTTAATAAATTAGGGTTGTAGCCAGGGCTTGAAGCCATTGCAATTACGCCGCCAGTTTTTGGATTTAATACAACGGCACTTCCAATTTTATTTTGCAATAATTTTTCTGCCAACTGCTGCACTTCCACATCCATGGAGGTGTAAAGGTTTCTTCCTGCCACTGCCATGGTATCAAATTGACCTTTCTCAAATGGCCCTTGTATCTTTCCTTTATTATCCCTTAAAAATCTGTTTACCCCTCTTTGACCCATTAATGCTTTTTCATATTGCTTCTCAAGTCCAGTCATGCCTGCATAGTCTCCCATTTCATAACCCTCTTCTTCGTGTTTTTGTAAAAAATTCACATCCACTTCTGCAACATAGCCTAATACGTGTGCTGCTGTGTTATAAGGGTAGGCTCTAATGGATCTTTCTGACAAAGAAAAGCCAGGGAAACGGTATAGGTTTTCTGTAAGCTGCGCATATAATTCTGGAGTAAGGAATGGCTCAAAAACGCCCACTTTTACTCGAGTGTTTTTAAGAATAACATCAATCATGCGCTTATTATACTCTTCTTTGTCAATTTTTAAAATTTCACAAAGAGCCGTAGTGTCTACTCCTTTTGCTTCATTTGGTATTACAACTAAATCATAACTAATTGTATTTTCCAAAAGTGCTCTTTTTTTTCTGTCGTAAATAATCCCTCTATCTGGGTATATTACTTTTCTAAAAATGGCATTGTTATCCGCAGCCAGCTTGTATTTGTTGGATAAAATTTGCAAACTAACAAGTTGCCCAATGATGGCAACTACTATAACGCTTATAATAATTTGAATAATTCCACCTCTGTTTGAATTGTATAATGCCATGAATTATCTTTTAATCTTACGCCTATTCAATAGGAGTTCAACAACAAATATCAATAATACGCTCAATAAACTTGTTGAAAACACTTTTCCAATAAAATACAGCAAGCTTCCAAACTGAAGCCACTCTAGTAAAACCAAATAAAAGTGATGTATGAAAGTTAAGATGAGTATATAAATAAAAAATGGACCCCATCCCATCGTGCCCACACTGGGCTCCTTTGTAACTTCCTCAGATGTTTCTTGCGCCAATAATAAGTTTAATATACTAGGCCTAATATAACCAATCAAAGAAGCTGCTGCAGCGTGTAATCCCGGCGTATTTGTAAAAACGTCTAATGTGTATCCAACAAGGAACCCCAAAAAGGTTAGGGTTAATCTACTTGTACCAAAAGGTAGCCACAAAATAAAAGTAAAATAAATATAGGGAGTGATGTATTGATGCAATGGAGGCACCTCATTCAAGATGATAATTTGTATCATCAAAAATAAGACAAAGCGAATGCTATTTTTTAAAATGTTATTCATTGTTTGCCTCTGGGTTTTCTAATTGTCTTTGCTCCTCCATTCTTCTATTTTCAATTAGGTATACGTATTCTAAATTAAAAAAGTTTGTTGCTGATTTAACATTGAGTGTTAAAAAATTACTAGATGGATCTTTTACAATGCTGGTTACTTTCCCGATCATAAGTTGTGAAGGGAAGTTGGATGAATAAGGACTGGTTAATACGGTGTCACCAACTTTAGGATCGGCACTTTTTGAAATATTTTTTAACACTAGGGTGTAAGGATCAGCTCCATCCCACTCAATACTTCCCGCAATCTTATCTCTTTTTAACATAGCACTCACCTTACTATTCCTATGAAGCAAGCTCATTATTTTACTGTAATTTTCATTCACTTCAACCACCACACCAACAATGCTACCGTCAGTACTTATGGCGGCCATGTCTTTTTTAACACCTTGATTTGAGCCTCTTTCAACCCAGACGTAATTTTTTTGAAGTGTGTAAGTGTTTCCAACTACTTTAGCTGGGTAGTAATAGTATTTTCTAATAATCTCAACACTGTCTTTTCTTAAAACAACAGTACCGGTTTTTTTGCTGGTATCAATAACAATAAAATTCGAGGCCAATTGATTTCTTAACGCTACATTTTCTGCAACTAAACTAGCATTGGTTTCTTTTAAGCTAAAAAAGTAAGACCAATTGTTATAATATTTATTTACGTTTCCTGCAATCTCGTTTGTCCATTTTCCAAAAAAAGCCTCATGTGATTTGCTGTAAGAAGATAGCATCACCAATGACACGATTTGAAGTATCAAAAAAGTAAAAAATGTAAAATTCTGTCTTATGAAGACAATGATATTCTTCAAGTGTTAATTCTTTTATCTCATGATGAAAGGGAAACGTTGATAGTTTTTCAACGCAATGCCTGTACCACGTACAACACTTTTAAGTGGGTCTTCTGCAACATGTACAGGTAATTTTATTTTCGCACTTAATCTTTTATCAAGTCCGCGCAATAATGAACCACCACCAGTAATGTACAATCCACGACGATAAATATCAGCAGCCAATTCGGGTGGCGTTGTTTCCAATGCTTTTAAAATTGCCTCTTCTATTTTGAAAATGCTTTTATCTAATGCTTCAGCAACTTCTTGGTAAGAAACCATAATTTGTTTAGGAATACCAGTTACCAAGTCTCTTCCGTTTACTGGCATATCATCTGGCGGGTTGTCTAAATCTTTTAAGGCTGCACCAACATGTATTTTAATTTGTTCTGCAGTACGCTCACCAATTAATAAACTATGATAGCGTCTTAATGCTTCCATGATATCTGCAGTAAATTCATCTCCTGCAATTCTTATACTTTGATCACACACAATACCTGCTAATGCAATTACTGTGATACCAGTTGTTCCTCCTCCAATATCAATAATCATATTTCCTACTGGCTCTTCAACATCTATTCCAATACCTAATGCAGCAGCCATAGGTTCATGAATCATATACACTTCTTTTGCGCCTGCTTGTTCTGCACTATCACGTACCGCTCTTTTTTCAACTTCTGTAATAGAAGATGGAATACAAATAACCATTCTCCAACTAGGAGGAAATAATGGCTTCTTTGGATAAATCATTTTCATCAGTTCGCGAATCATTAATTCGGCAGCGTTAAAATCTGCAATTACACCATCTTTTAATGGACGAACTGTTTTAATACTCTCGTGTGTTTTTTCATGCATTAACAACGCCTTCTTACCAACGCCCAAAACTTCCTTCATATTATTTCTGTTCAAAGCAATAATTGAAGGTTCATTTACAACTACTTCATCATTGTGTATGATTAAAGTGTTGGCGGTGCCCAAGTCCATCGCAATTTCTTGGGTAAAAAAATTGAATAATCCCATTATCGTTATGCTTTTTAAAGTGCTTAGTGAATGAAGCAAAATTCACTTAAAATACTTGAACTACAAAGCTTTTTAAGAAATGTGTAAGAATATTTTTTTTGAAAAACTAGGATTCAAATTCATACCCTATGTCGCTTCTAAAATACATACCCTCAAATTGAATGTTTGAAAGTGCATTTTGAGCAGTTTTTACCGCTTCTTTTAGGGTGCTTCCCTGTGCTGTTGCTGTTAAAACTCGGCCTCCTTTCGTAACAATGTCATTGTCCTGAAACCCAGTACCAGCTTGGAATACAATTACACCAGGCACATTATTTGTTGCTGCCAAACCCGCTATCACAAAGTCCTTTTTATAATTTCCAGGATAACCTCCACTCACAGCCATTACGGTTGCAAAAGCACCTGAATTGTACTCAATATTTACATCTTCTAAAGTGCCATTGTCTGCTGCTGCCAATAAACTTACTAAATCGGTTTGTAAACGGGGTAGAATTACTTCAGTTTCAGGGTCCCCTAAACGACAATTGTATTCAATTACATAGGGTTCACCCCCACAATTCATCAAACCAAAAAATACAAATCCTTTATAAACCAAGTTTTCAGACTGAATGCCTTGAATCGTAGGTTTAATAATACGAGCTTCCACCTTTTTCATAAAAGTTTCATCCATAAAGGGCACCGGGCTTACACAGCCCATTCCGCCTGTATTTAATCCCGTATCCCCTTCGCCAATACGTTTGTAATCCTTGGCATGGCCTATAATTTGATAGGATTGTCCGTCAGTTAGTGCAAAAACACTTACTTCAATGCCTTCCAAAAATTGTTCTATTACTACTTTTGAACTTGCTTCTCCAAATTGCTTATTTTGGATCATATCCTCAAAACTAGCAATTGCTTCCTGGTGGGTAAAAGCAATGATAACGCCTTTCCCGGCCGCTAAACCGTCCGCTTTTAAGACAATGGGCAGTCCATGTGATTTTATATAATCTACGCCATCAGCATAGTTTTCTTTTGTAAACTCGGCGTAAGAGGCGGTTGGTATGCTGTGTCTTTGCATAAAATGCTTACTAAAAGCCTTACTTCCCTCCAACTGCGCTGCAGCTGCCGAAGGTGCAATTACATTAATATGTGTAGTTGTCTCGTCATTTAAGAAATAATCATATATACCATTTACAAGTGGATCCTCGGGTCCTACTACAATTAAATCAATTGCATTTTCAAGTGCCACCTTTTTGAGCCCTTCAAAATCATTTACCTGAATATTTACATTGGTGCCAATGCTTGCTGTGCCTGGGTTTCCCGGTGCAATAAACAAATTGTCACAGTGATGACTTTGTGCCATTTTCCAGGCCAATGCATGTTCTCTTCCACCACTGCCAACAATTAAAATATTCATATATATAGGTTTGCCCCACGAAAGTAAAAATTATTGCAGGGATTTTATTAATTTGGGTCAATTAAATACTATTGAATATGTCAACAACAGCACAAAAGCATCCAAAAGGATTGTATGTATTGTTTGCAACGGAAATGTGGGAGCG
>CANHIR010000076.1 GCA_947461015.1 Bacteroidota bacterium
CGCTTACGGAATCCGTGAACAGATTTACGACGACGTTTATGAGGTTGGAATGTACGTTTCATATTACTTTGTTTTTCGGGTTCGTAGGAGTATTCCTATATGCCCTTTTGTTTTATACTTTTGTTCAAAATCCGTTTCTAATAGCAGTCACCATACCACTACCCGTGAAAGGACGGCAAAAATAGGGTTTTTTTTGAAATCCTAGGCTAAATCTGTGTGTTTTGCTTCAACTTTTTGACCAAAAAAGGCACTAGCCTGTTTTTCGAAGGTCTCGGCATTGTCGGTGGTAAAAAATTGCAATTGCCCCTTTTGACTACATTTTTCTGCTATTTCAGGGTGATTATCAAGGTATTGTGATAAGCTGGCTGCTACAATATTGCCCTGCGATATAATTTTAACGCCCTTGGGTAAATAAGCCTGTATTTTGGCTTCCAACAATGGATAATGCGTGCATGCTAATAAAATACTATCAATGTCCTTGGATTGACTAAAAAGCTGGTCCAAATAGGATTTTACAAAGTAATCTGCACCGGGTTGGTTATACTCTCCGTTTTCAATAAGGGGAACCCACATTGGACAAGCTTGTTGATGCACGTTCACCTTTGGAAAAAATTTAGCCATCTCCATTAAATAACTATCACTTTGAACCGTACCTACTGTAGCCATAATCCCAACATGCCCTGTTTTGGAAAAGGTGCCCAATACCTCCGAAGAGGGTCGAATCACTCCCAAAACTCTCTTACCCGGTGCGATATTAGGAAGGTCCAATTGTTGAATATTTCTAAGAGCTTTTGCTGAAGCTGTATTACAAGCAAGGATGACCAATTCGCAACCCTGATCAAAAAACCATTTCACTGCCTCTAAAGTATATTGATATACAGTTTCAAAGGACCGGGTTCCATAAGGTGCACGCGCATTGTCTCCTAAATAGATATAATCATATTGAGGCAATTGTTTTTTTAATTCCTTCAAAATGGTTAATCCACCATATCCACTATCAAAAACGCCAATGGGTGCCGACATAAAACTTGTTTCTTTCTGTAAAACTAAGAACCTCGTTGCATAACAACGAGGTTCTTAGTAAATATATTTTTAAAAATATTAAGGCTTTTTAGCAGGTGCTGCTGTTTTAGCAGGTGCGCCACCAGTGGCAACTCTGAAAGCATCCTCAATTTCCTTAGGTAAAGGCAATTTCAATTTCATTGCAGTTCTTATTGCTAAGTTATCCGCTATTGAATGTTGAAAATACTCAGATAAAGCAGACTCATTGATTACCCAAGTATATTTGTTTTCAGCAATCACTTCAGACAATGCAGCAAATACTTTTTGTCTGTAGGGTAACAACAATTGCCCTTGCTTTTGTTGCATTGCTTCTTGTTGGTATTGTTGCCAGTTGATCAACTTGTACTTTAATTGATTTAATTCGTCGGTAGACAATTGTAAAGCTTTTGGTCTTTTAGATAATTCTAAAGAATCTTTTCTGTAGATACTATCCTTAACTTGATAACTTTTTAAAGTATAGTTATACTCATCTTGTAATGTATCCTTTGCATAAGATTGCAAAATAGTATCAATTTTTGCTAAATCAGGGAACAAAGTGAGTACTTTATTCTCATCAAAATAACCAATTTTAACCGTTTGTGCTGATGCACTGTTTGTAAATGAAATTGCAACCAATAATACAGCTGCGAATAAGAAACCTTTTTTCATACTCTATTTTTTGTGTTTGTGTTTTTAATTAATGATGCCCAATTGTCTTAAAACATCGTCGCTTTTATCCAATTTTGGGTCAGCAAATATAATGGTTATTCCTTCACTTTTATCCAAAATGAAGTCATAAGCGCGTGATGCGGCAATTTTTTGGACCGCATTATACACTTTATCCTGAATGGGTTTAACTAGCTTTTGGCGCTCTTTAAATAAATCGCCCTCGTATCCAAAGCGCTTTTTTTGTAAATCTCTAAGTTCTTTTTCTTTAAAAAAAAGCTCATCCTCACGCTTCTTTTTTAGCTCTTCCGATAACATAAATTGCTCAGCCTCATAGTTTTTATACATTTTGTCTAGGGCAATTTGCTTGTTGTCTATTTCCGCCTGCCATTGGTCTCCCAACTCTTTTAATTTCTTATCTGCATCCTTATATTCGGGAATTTTTTCCAAAATATACTTGGTATTGATCACCGCATATTTTGTTTGGGCATTTGCCTGAATGCCAAAAAATAGCGCAATTACTAAAAACGGTAAGCATTTATATAATTTCATAAAAATTGTTTTTCAGACATTTATCTATTCTGGTTCGAATCCTAACATAAAGGTAAACCTTCCAGCATCTTTAAGTGCATTGGTATTGTTAATTCTGTCAATACCAATACCGTAGTCGAATCCTAACAATCCAAACATAGGTAAGTAAAAACGCATACCAATACCCACAGAACGGCGTAGCTCAAATGGATTGTAGTCTTTCATGCTATACCAACCATTTGCGGCTTCAAAAAAGCCTAAAGCGTAAATCGTACTGCTTGCCGCCAAGCTCAACGGATATCTAACCTCCATTGCGTACTTATTAAATATGGTAAAGTGTTGTGTAGCGGTTTGTTGATCCGGATTAATTTTCGGGTTAGAATTTTGATACACCGGATAACCTCTTTGAGCAATAATATCATACCCCAATAAAGCAAACTGATTACTCAACCCCGCATCACCCAATTGAAAGCGTTCAAATGGAGATATGGTTAATTCATTATTATAACGTCCCAAGAAACCATACTTAGCAGCAAAACGCAAAACAAATTGCTTGTTATGATCTTCGCCAGCTGGTTTACCTAAAGGAATAAACCATTCGCCATTGAATCTCCATTTATGATATTCTAAGTATTCAAATTGATTTGAACCTGTATTTACCGAAGGATTAATTAAAGAATATGGAGGAGTGAATTGTGCACTTAATAAGAAGGTAGATCCAGTTCTTGGGAATAAAGGTTGGTCTACGGAGGTTCTTTGTAAAGCCAATCTGATATTGAAATTATTTACCGAACCATTGTTAAAATTTGGAAGATTGTATGGATCAATTGGGTAATTCTTTAAAGTATATCTAGTATAGTTTAAACCAGAACTAAATGAGAAATAGTCATCTGGCCAAGTGAGCTGACGACCAAAAGTAACGGTTGCGCCTGTTGTTGAAATGTATTGGTTGTCGGCAGCATTGATGTCATACATCCCTGTTTGCTGATTTATACTTTGACCATATTTTGTATTAAATATGCTCACAGAAAGTGAGTTACGCTTTATACCACCAAACCAAGGTTCCGTGAAAGAAGTATTGATAGAACGAAATGCTTTACCATTACTTTGAACACGAATGCTTAATTTTTGACCATCCCCCATTGGCAATGGATCCCATGCCGATTTTTTAAATAAATTCTTGGAAGAGAAATTATTAAAGGTTACGCCAAGGGTACCTGTTAATCCAATATATCCACCCCAACCAGCACTCAACTCTAATTGATCACTTGACTTTTCCTCAACCCCATAATTAATATCAACTGTCCCATCCTCGGCATTTGGTATTGGATCTATTTTTATTTTTTCTTGATCAAAATAGTTTAACTGTGAAATTTCACGCTGAGAACGAATTAATAAACTACGACTAAATTTGTCTCCTGGTACCGTTCTAATTTCACGACGAATTACAAAGTCTTTTGTTTTTTCATTGCCTGCAATTCGAATTGTTTTGATGGTTGCTTGTGGTCCTTCTCTTAATCTAATTTCATAGTCAATGGTGTCATTGTATACAGCAGTCTCAATTGGGTCTACCGCAAAAAATAAATATCCATCATCCTGGTATAGGCCACTAATGTCTCCACCCTCAGCAGTTTGTGTTTTACCTAATTTATTATACAAAACTTCACGATTGTATATGGAGCCTTTTTTAATGTTCAAAATTGCTGACAATAAGGAATCTGGGTATTTTGTATTTCCTCTCCAAGTGATATTGCCAAAATAATATTTTTGGCCTTCCTTCACTTGCATATCAATATTTAAATTTCCTACATTGTTATGATATACTGTATCTTTTTCCACAACAGCGTCCCTGTATCCTAATGAATTATAATAGTTCAACAAATTGTCTTTACTCTCATCGTATTTTTTTGGATCAAATTTTGAAGAGGATAAAGAAAATCTTGCATACGGATTTAATATTTTTCTTGTTTTGGTAAACGTCAAATAACCATGCTCACGCATATAATCCGAAACGGTATAAGGAGAGGTTTTCACAATCATTGGCTTGTCATTGATTGGAAACAATGTAAGCCTTGATTTTTCGTGTATTTCTTTTAAGTTTTTCTTAAGTTTTGTTTCATCAATTACATTGCCGCCAAAATTGATATTGTTAATACGCACTTTGGGTCCTTTGTCTACAACAAATTCCAACAATAGATTATTTTTTCTAGCTGGGTCTTTCTTTTCTTTGATGGTTACTTTAACATCTTGAAATCCTTTTTCAGCATAATATTTTTTTATGCCTTCAACAGCAGTAATTTTCATATTCTCGGTCACTACCCTGTTAGGTAATAAACCAGTTTTACCAGACAATTCATCATTGTCTGATTTACGAATACCCGTAAAATTAAATTTAGATAAACGTGGACGTTCAACCACATTAATTTCAACATCAATTTGGTTGTCTTGCACATCCGTTAAATAAACACTCACATCGCTAAAGTAATTTTGGTCCATTAGCTTATGTATGGCTTTCGCAAAATTATCGCCTCCAGGAATGGTTACCTCATCCCCGATATTTAAGGTAGAAAGGGATAGTAAAAGGTTTTCGTCAAAATTTTGATTTCCAACAACTTTGATATTTCTGATCTTGTATTTTTGAGGCGTTTTTTGATTAAAAATGCCTATCAATTTCACATTAATTTGAGCAACTGATTCTTTGACAGGAACATCCTGTGCAAAGCTGTTGTTTGACAATAAGAAAAGGGATAAAATACCTATAATTAAATTGAGCGTTTTCTGCATCTGCTTGGGGCTGTACATTTATGTTTTAAAAGTGTCGCAAATTACTCGTAATATTTCAAAGTCTTTGTTAAAAAAGAAAATAAAATATATTATTTTATTTTTTAATCTATTTGAATTTGCTCACTGGTTTTTCCAAATCTTCGTTCTCTAGACTGGTATTCCAGCAATGCTTTTAACAAATCTTCCTTTCTAAAAGCAGGCCAACGGGTGTCGGTAAAATACAATTCGGCATAAGCAAGTTGATACAATAAGAAATTACTAATTCTGCATTCTCCACTGGTACGAATCATTAATTCAGGATCTGGGAACCCTTTAGTGGAAAGGTTTTCAGCAAACACCGTATCATTAATATCAGCTAAAGCTAAACTACCCTTTGACACTTGTATAGCCAATGATTTTGCTGCTTCAACAAGCTCCCATCTACTGCTATAACTAAGGGCAATAATGAGGGTTAGTCCGGTATTTTGAGCAGTAAGCCTTGTTGCGTTAGAAAGGGCTTCCTTGGCCTCATTTGGTAACATATCCAGGTTGCCTATAAAGTGTAGTTTTATATTATTTTTATGTAAATCGGGCACTTCTTTGGCTAAGGTGTCCACAAATAGGGTCATTAAGCCCGTTACTTCCTCCTGTGGTCTATCCCAATTTTCAGTACTAAAAGCATACAGGGTAAGATATTGAATGCCAATTTCTGTAGCAGCTTCCACCACCTTTCTTACGCTTACTACCCCTTGATAATGTCCAAATAATCTGTCTTGACCTTGTTCTTTTGCCCAGCGACCATTGCCATCCATAATAATTGCAATATGTTTAGGCAACCGCTCCAAATCCAATTTTTCCATAATGTAAAAATAAGTAAATACCCTGCTTATTTGCGCTTAAGAAAGCCAAAAAATGGTCTTTTGTTTGAGCGATCGGGCCGATCGTACCCCTTTTTCCCAAAAAACAGCCATTTCTTTTTTGGTTGTTTTTTTTGTTCTATCCCATAAACCGTAAGTAAATTATAAGATAACCCTATTTTGGCACTAAAATATTGGTCCCCACCCGAAGTGCTTGCTTGATAAATATTACTAGCGCCTTTAGGTATATGATAATTTACGTCCGAAAAATAGTCAATCTTATCTGAGTTTGTGAATCGATACGTTACTTCGGAAAATAGATTCCAAGAACCAGTAATATTATATTTAAACCCAAGGTTTAAAGGGAATAAAATAGTTTTTTGTGTCTTGGGTGTGTCAATGTTTGTTGTACCACTTATAGATTCCCAAGCTCCTACGCCAAAACCAACATAGGGGGTAAAATTGTATCTTTTATTGCCATTAATAAATTTCAAAAAGTAAAACTCTCCCATGACACTGACATCATGTGAAACCCTTGTAAAATTCAGTCCGCGTTTTAAATCATATAAACTATTAGACTGTAAGTCGTTCGCGCCAATTGAGATATATTCATAATTCAATCTAACCCCCACATAATCGTTTAATTGCTTTTTATAAAAAGCACCAAGGTTAGGCTTGTAAAACAATATGTCGGAAGCAATATCACCTCTATAAAATGAAGCACCTCCCATTACGCCAATTTCTCCTTTATTTTCAACCAACGATATGTATTGCGCAAATAAATTATTTGCCCAAAACAGGATGGTTAATGTAAATACAAGTTGAATTTTACGCATTCGTTAATTTCTTTTATCTAATCCCCAAGTAAGCTTTGTTCTTAAAGTTGAAAGGTAACTATTTTCGTTGAGTCGTATAAAATGAGCGGCAAAATTTTCAATTTTAACAGCTAATTCTATGTTTTTTGGTACAATTTCCTTACGCGCATCTAAAGCACAAATAAGTTCTTCAGTTCTGCCTTCTATTTCAAATGAAATAACCGAACTATCTGGAACAATGATAGAACGTACATTTAAATTGTGTGGCGCGACTGGGGTAATTACAAAGCTTGCAGAATCGGGAAAAAGTATGGGGCCATTGCAACTCATGTTGTAACCCGTTGAGCCTGTTGGTGTAGCAACAATAATACCATCTGCCCAATATGAATTTAAAAATTCACCATTTAAATAGGTATGAATTTTTATCATAGGGGAAGTGTCTCTTTTATGAATGGCAAACTCATTTAATGCAAATGGAGTGCTTCCAAAAATGGGATGATTAGAATCTAAGTGAAGAAGCGTTCTTTTTTCAATCACATAAGTTCTATTTGCCAACGCATCCACCATAGTGCTTAATTCATCTTTTGAAATGGTGGCTAAAAATCCCAGGCGACCATAGTTAATTCCTAAAATTGGGATATTGGTATCGCCAACTAAAGTAATTGCGTCCAACACGGTGCCGTCTCCTCCCAAACTAATTAAACAGTCAATAGTATTGTGTAAATCGGAAAAGCAATTAAATGAGATAAGTGGTTTTTTATCTGATGGATTTTCTAGTGAAAATTTTACTAGTAAATCCTCGTAGACATATATGGTAGCATCATACCTATTTAATTCAAACAACAATGCTTGTAAGGATTGTTGTTGATCTAAATCTACCCCCCTGCTATATATGGCTACATTCATTTATAAAATTTAGAAATTAATTCCACCGTGCAAATATACCCCTTTGTCCCCCAACTGATTCACACTGTAATCTATTTTTATGACTAAATCATATACGCTTATAATATCTAGGCCCACCCCAAAGGTCTTTAACAAAGTATTAGATAATTTACTTGTATTAGATGGGTGCTCACTATAAACATACCCTACATTCGTAAATGCCTTTAACCAAAAGTTGTATTTTATGGTTGGTAATCGTTTTGTAATTTGATCAATTAATCCTATCCCACTATACTTAGGGACTGTAAAAGAGGTCAATAAATGATGCCATTCGGCCTTAAAAATACCGGCTGCATTACCATCTATTACATAATAATCAAAACCATTCAATTGCATGGTTCCATATCCTACTAATTTACGATCTATATAATTTTGATTAGGCATCAATTTTGCTTGCATATTACTTTCAAACCACAATGTATTTGCTTTGTTTATTTTATGCGCTATTACATCCCTTAATTGAAAGGAGGTTAAATTGTTTCCCCCCGAAAATCTTTGATAAATAGAATACTCATGGCTACTCCCATGGGTTGGATATGGATTATAATCAAAGCGTGTTTTCGTAAAGGCTGCACTTACATCAATGTATGAAAAAGATGGCTGATAGTTAGGAAAGTATTTTGGTTGAGCAATTAATCCTGAATCTGTGATGTTAGCATTGCCAAAACCTATTTGCAAAATATGGCGTTCAAATAAATTTGGTCGATACAGTACATTTAAGTTGGCCCTATATCCACTTTGTATGGGTTGTACTGTTTTTGTAAAAACTTGTTTATCAAAGCGTGTTGTATAATTCAATTCTTTCTGTGAATAATATTGCCAGCCCATGCCCAATCCAAATCGCATTTTTTTATCAATATAGGGAAATTGATATTTTACAACAGCTTGTTGAGTATACCCTGTAATTAAACCAATTACAAGCTTGTCATTATTGCCACTAGCATTTGCCTGCTTAAAATTGAGTCCATAATTCACCCGGTCTAAACTATGGTGTTGCGTGCTCCACCATTCATTGAAATTTCTATCTACCCACCTAAAATAAGGGATAGGAAAAAGATACCATCTTTCACTTACTTGTATTTGTATGCCAATATTTGTGCTGTCATCATAATTTGTAGTGATGGTAGCATCCAAAAATAAAGATGTATTAATTAACTGATTTTTTGCAATCGTATTTAAAATAGAAAGTGAATCTTTAGAAATGACACTACCAACACTATAAGGTAGTTCTCTTAAAATGATTTGTGATTTTGTTTTTACATTGCCCTCAATATTGATACGCGCAATTTTAATTTGAGCATTGGATTGAAAATGAATCCCCAAAAAAAGTAGCAAAAAAATTCCAGCGCTTGCAATGCTTTTAAACATCTAAATAGTTCATTAAATGATGATAATGATGCTCTATATCGTTATTGAAAGGAGCATTTCCAAAATAATGTAACACTTGATA
>CANHIR010000077.1 GCA_947461015.1 Bacteroidota bacterium
AAATTATAGGCATTGGCATATTTGGGGAAGTTTATATTTCAAATGAAATAGAGAAAGAGTTAAATAATTATGTCAACATGGTAAAATCTAACTTTGATAGTCCAAAAGGTTCAATGGATAATTAATAGTCTTTCAAAAATAATTAAGGCAAATAACATTAAAATATTAAAATAATTCATTTATTCGCCTTAAATTGCAGTAAATGAACAATAATTTGCTTCAATTACCTGGTTTTCCAGCTTTTACTTGGAGTCAGGATGCACTTAATCCCTTGCTTCTAAACCTCAAGAGCAAACAAGAGAAAATCCTAAGCAATATGGATGCTTTGTTGCCCGAATACAGGAATGAGGTAAACAAGGAAGTGCTGGTATCCGAAATTTATTCCATCCTTTTGTCAATTGGATGCTCCGCCGAACAGTATCATATTAAGGACCTAGTTGCAAATAAGTTAAACCATAGCCTTAAGGGCTACATTCCAGAAACAGATAAAAGTCTAGTTTCTTTTATTCATTTAATATTGGAGGACGCGGAAAACTACAAATTGGAGCTAACCAAAGCACGATTAATACATTGGCAGGATATTGTTGGTCAAATTGCTGCCGCTCAATCCAATAGGTCAACCCCTTTTATAACGGAAGCACTAGAAAAACAATTGGACCGATTTTTAATTTGGTTTAATAAACCCGGACTGGATAGGTTAATGAAGGCGGCCATTGCGCATCTGTGGTTTCAAACCATAAATCCGTTTAAAGAGAATGGTGAAATTTTGGCAGGTTTCATATCAAATATTCAACTCGCAAAAGCCGATGGAACCAGCTTCCGCTATTATAGTTTACCAATACAGTTTAAAAAAGAACAACACGATTACCAATTTATTTTAGCACAAACTCAAAACGGCTCATTGGATATTACTATTTGGCTACAATGGTTTTTGGGGTGTTTGGAAAGGGCGTACGACCATTCAACAATATTACTTTCGGCAATTTTTATAAAAGCAAATTATTGGAAACATAAAACAGGAATTGAATTTAACAAGCGACAAAAATTAATCATTCAAAAGCTTCTTGAAAAGGAACAATTAGAATTAACCACAACTATATATGCGCAGCTTGTTTATTGTGCAAGAGATACTGCACTAAGGGATGTAACCGACTTAATGCAAAAACAAATTTTAACCAAAGAGGGGGGCATGGGTAAAAACACTAGGTATAGATTAATACATTAACGCTCCGCAACCTTAATTAATAATTTAGAATCAAATACAGCGCGGGGCGAAATCACTGTTTCATCATAGGGAATTTTTCCATGATAACGGTTATTCAGTATTTCATAAACTATTTTATTATTTAAATCAAAGTCACGCAGGGACTGCGTTTCACCAACTTTTATGCCCAATGCACGATCGTAAATTTTCCAAACCAATTCAGAACAATACATTTTTGTATCTGACCATTCAAATGTTTTATCATACAACTTGCCCATAAAAGTTTTGCCAATGGCTTTCATTTTTTCTAATGCAGTAGGTGTAATTACTTGTGCAGCATTGCTTAATCTTTTAATAACATATTTATGATCTTTTCCTCTTAATATCCACTCCATCAATGGGGTGCTAATAACGCGTCCTTCCGCTTCTAGCACATAAGCTTTACCCGCTTCCACATAAACAATACCACAATGCGTGTATTTTGATTTTGTGGCAAATTTTATAGCATCACTTTGGTTTGATGTAGATGTATGAAAAATAATATCTCCATTTTGTGGTGTATAATTTGGAAGAGTGGTTTGTGCATTCGATACAGAAAAAAAGAAGCATAAAGTAAAAACCGATAGTACACTTACAATCCTAAAATGGACGCATTTATTCATAAATGAAAATTTAAAAAGCCGCCAATTTAGTAAAAATCAACGTTTTATTAATTTTTAATAAAAAGCATATCTTTATAAAATAATATAAAAAAATATCAATATGAAACTACTGAAAATTATACTGCCTATAGGAATTTTAGGCGTTTTTATTTTTATGTATTTTTTTAAATCAAAGCAGCAAGATCATGTTTTTGATTATTTGCCGGTTAAACTTTCCAGCACTTCAAATAAAATTAGTTTAATTGATTACAACGGAAACGTAGTTGCTGAAGATGTTTTTAAAGCCAATTCAAAAATTTATCCAACCAATGGAGTGATTACGGAGGAAACATCGGAGGGTAAAGTGAACTATTGGATTATAAAAAATAAAGACAAGGTAAAGCTTATTGATAAAGAGTTTGATGGCGGCACTCCTTTTAATGAAGAGGTTGCCGTAGTAAGAGATGCTGATGGTAAATTATCGCTGATTAATAAAAAAGGAGAAGCCTTAATTGCTAATTTATCTACATTAAATAAATTTAATGTAGTGTTAACTGGCGTGATGTCGGATGGTTTAATAAGATTTAAAACAGATGAAGGTAAATGGGGTTATGTAGACAAAGGGGGTAAGATAGTTATTGAACCAAAGTTTAATGCTTGTGAAAATTTTTCAAATGGAATGGCTAGGGTATTAACAGATAACAACGAATTTAAAATTATTGATAAAAAAGGAGCGCAAGTATTTAAGGGCGAAGAAGAAACATCATATATGCCATTTTCAGAAAATCGGGTATCCTTTAAAAAATACAAGGACAATAAGTCTTACGTAGGCATAACCGACTTAAAGGGTAAAACAATTATCAGAGATGATAAGTATATGGGCATTGGGATGCAGGCTGCGGGATTGTTTGCAGTTAAAAATGATGAAAATGATTGGGGGGTTATAAATGCTAAAGAGGAAACAGTAGGAGAATTAAGGTTTAAATTTTCTGAAGCACCCATCATTTCAAAATCGGGTACTGTAATTACAAAATCCGGCAAGGATTTAAAAATGTATACTAAAAAAGGAACACTTGTTACAAGCCTGGATGATTACAATTTAGTGTTTCCAATTTCATCAGGAAAATTTATCGCAGTTAAAAAAAATGGCAATGGCAAATTTGAATTAATTAATGAAAGTGGTAAAGTAGTTGGCAAGGAAACTTATATCTGGGCGCTTGATAGGGGATTAGAAGATTATTTAAACTATTTTGAATCTCCCGAATTGGTTATGAATTATTTTACCATAGCATCTACTTATTTTGATTTTGAAAAATTATTCAGCACCACGTTTACCGCAGTATCGCCTACTTATATTGCGGGTGTCACCAGCAGCTCAACCATTGCAAATGTTTTGCAACAATTTCCTTATGTTGCCGCCGTTCCAACAAGTAAATTAATTTCTAAATCAGACGACTATACATTTGATTTTTATTATCCATCATTAGCGAGGCCCTATGCTATAAGTGAATTTGGTAAGGATAAAAAAGTGGAGGTAACCGAAATCCCAATGGCAACAACAGCGGTTCCATCTACTGATTATGCCACTACAGATACAGCCGCCGCGATAGCACCAGCAGCTGAGACCGCTTTGCCATCTACTGACGTAGCTACAGCAACCGCAGATGATGTTTACCAAGCTCCAGCTCCCGTGGATCGCTATCCATTCTTAAGCAGTTATAATAGTAGTTATACAAGTTACAAGGGCGTAGAAAATTTCCGTTACACTTTTAATTTTGATACTAATATCAAGAACTCATATGATGCAAACTATCAACCCAATTATGATTTAAATTTAAATGCGCGTTTAACGAGTGTTGTAATTGAGTATAACGAAAACATGAGGGGCAACGAGTTGTTAAAAAAGAAATTACAGGAAAAACTAGTTGCATCCGGTTGGAGGGTGAGCGGCGATTATACTTCCAGTGTATCTTTTATAAACAGCACCAACCAAAATACGGTCACACTCACCAATTATAGTTTAACTTACAATTTTTATAATTATCCAGCCACTACAGCCCCTTCTTATTATAAGTAGTCTAAAAATCATGAATGGAAAAAAACAAGGTTGGCTTTAATACCGCCTATTCGCTGGTTATAGCCAATATGATTGGCGTTGGCGTTTTTACTTCTTTGTGTTTTCAATTAACCGACCTGCATAGTTATATTTCTATTGCAGCATTATGGATGTTTGGCGGTTTTTTAGCATTAAACGGATCATTTTGTTATGCAGAGTTAAGTGCAGCCTATCCAAAATCAGGTGGGGAGTATCATTTTTTAAGACAGGCACTGGGTAATTATGTAGGGTTTTTATCAGGCTGGGCTTCTTCCATTGTTGGCTTTGCAGCACCCATTGCAGCCACCGCTTATGCCTTTTCTAAATATTTTTTAGATGTAACACAATTCCCCATACATCCGTTATTTATTGGTTCGGGTATCATTGTCATCATCTCCATCATCAATTGTATTAGTTTGGCACAAAGTGCAAGCTTTCAAGTATTTACTTCTTTTGCAAAAGTGTTCTTATTGATATTACTTATAGCATTTGGTTTTATTGCTGTATTTTTTATGCACGGTAAAAATATTGGGACACAGCATCTGGTTTTAGGAGACTATAAAAAAGAAATTATTTCCCCTGCCTTTTGGGTGAGTTTAATTTTTGTTTCTTATGCCTACTCGGGTTGGAATGCATCCTCTTATATTATTGAGGATATTAATAATCCACAAAAAACGGTGCCGCGTTCTATTTTTTTTGGAGTGGTAACCGTAATCATCCTGTATACATTATTAAACATGGTTTTTTTATTATCAAGTCCCGCATCCACCATTGTTGGTAAAGAAGATTTTGTTTTAGATGTAGCAAATAATTTATTTTCAAAAAACGGGGGCATACTTATCTCCTCCTTGATTGCCTTTTTTTTAATGTCCACCATTAGTGCTTTAATATTTGTTGGACCAAGGGTAATTTCTGCCATTGCAAAAGACTATTCCTTCTTTGCATTTTTTGTAAAAAACAATAATAAAGGATTACCCGTTAGATCCATACTTTCTCAAGCCATTATTTCAATTGTTATTTTAGTCACCAGTAGTTTTGAATTTATCATTACCACCATGGGATTAATTCTTTGTTTTTTTACTACGCTAACAGCCATGTCTACTATTGTTTTGCGGATAAAACATCCCAATATCCCCCGTCCTATTAAAATGCCTTTTTATCCAATACCACCCATTATTTATACAGGATTTAATTTGTGGATTATGTATCACGTAACCACCTCAAAACCAGCAGAAACTTTATATAGCCTAGTTTTTTTATTCATAGGCACAATTATATATTACATAGCAAAGAATAATAAAAAACAATCCGTAATTTTATCGGATCATGACGCGTAGCCTAAAAATTTATTTTACAATAATTGTTTTTTGCATTTTTTTATTGCCCAATTATCTTTACGCGTTTGATTGTATAAGCGAAAATAGATTTCAACAAAAAGACACCACCAAGGATTGGATTTCTACCCCGCCTTTACCATTTGACAGTGCAGAAATGATTGCCAATAAATTATTAACTGAAAATCCTATCTTTTTAGAAGATTGGTCTAATGCTGCGGTTTTTGTATATAATTTCCCCTTTGCGAATTTGCCAGAAAAAATAGATATTCCATTGCTTGATAATGAAGAAAAATTTCAGTTAACCTGGTATGGAAAATTAAATTCAAAATATGGTCCACGCTGGGGTAGAATGCATAAGGGCATGGACTTGTTTTTACGAACGGGCGATACGGTTATAGCTGCATTTAATGGAGTGGTAAGATATGCCGACTACAATTCAGGTGGATTTGGTAACTGTGTAGTGATAAGACATACCAATGGACTTGAAACAGTATATGGTCATTTAAGTGAAATTTTAGTTGATGAAAATCAATATGTGCAAGCGGGTGAGGCCATTGGCCTTGGTGGAACTACGGGTCATTCAACAGGACCACATCTTCATTTTGAAACTAGGTATAAAGACTTTTCTATTGATCCAGAATTATATTATAATACAGAAACAGGAACGCTATTGTCTAAGGTGCTCGTATTGGGTAAAGAAAAATTAAAACCGGTTGTATATCCCAAGGGCACAAGGAAAAAACACAAGCGCAGTAAAAAATCAAAACATAAGAAAAAGGCAAAACATGCTGCTAGTTTAAAGTCCAAAAAGCAAACAAATAAGAAGGCAAAACACACCACCAAGACGACAAAAAAAGCGGGTAAAAAAGCAGGTAAAAAGGGGAGTGTCTCAAAATCCAAGTCCCCGAAAACTACAAAAAAGGGCGGTAGCGCTAAATTAAAAAACACTAAGAAAGCGAGCAAAAAGGGATCTAGCAAAAAAAGCACTGCAAAAAAGAGCGTCTCAAAGAAGAAGAAACGCTAATGTTTTTGTTAATTAGCATACCCTCAATAATAAAAATAATCCTTAAATTTAGTATCAATTCTAAGGATTATGCCAACTGCCCCCCAAACCAGCGCCCTAGGCTTGAAAATATTTCAAGGTACCTGGACCGCTTTGCATAGCAAACATTTGCTTAATAGAACGATGTTTGGAGCAAAAATTGCAGACATTAATTATTTTACTTCAAGGGGACTAATTGCTAGTGTGGATGAGCTACTAAATGTATCAAACACCTTACCGGCGCCACCCCTAAATGATTATAACACTTCAAG
This sequence comes from Bacteroidota bacterium, assembly GCA_947461015.1. Taxonomy (GTDB): domain Bacteria; phylum Bacteroidota; class Bacteroidia; order Chitinophagales; family Chitinophagaceae; genus Sediminibacterium. The sequence continues at coordinate 6,592 of CANHIR010000077.1, forward strand.
CTTTTTGGATCCCAATGTCCCACTGGGCACTACCTGGGTTAACGATATTTCTTTAGATGGCACCATTAATAGTTATCGAAGAACTACTTATAAGAAATGGTTGTTAAGTGTATGCGTAGGTCAAGAAAGAAACATAAGAGAAAAACTTACTTTTTTTTGGAGCAATCATTTTGGAACAGAGACTGATACTATTAATTATGGAACGATGGTTTATAATCATCACCAAATTTTAAGAAAAAACTGTGTTGGAAATTTTAAGCAATTGGTACGCGATATCACTACCGATCCTGGCATGTTAAGATATTTGAATGGATACTTAAATACAAAAACGGCGCCCGATGAGAATTTTGGTAGAGAATTACAAGAATTATTTACTGTTGGAAAAGACGGTGGTGCAAAATATAGTGAAGAGGATGTGAAAGCTGCTGCAAAGGTTTTAACAGGTTGGAAAATAGATGCTGCTTTTAATGCCGTTTTTGATAGCACAAGACACGATACCACCAATAAAACATTTTCCGCTTATTATAGAAGTAAAATAATTACTGGAAAAACAGGAGCCAACGGCGCTTTAGAGACCGATGAGCTCATGACCATGTTATTTGAAAACACGGATGTTGCCAAGTTTATTTGTAGAAAATTATACCGCTATTTTGTATACTATTTTATAGATGCTAATGTTGAAAATAATATTATCATTCCATTGGCGAATACTTTTATAACCAACAATTATGATATTAAACCTGTTTTAAAACAATTGCTGGAAAGTGAACATTTTTATGATAGTATTTATATTGGCTGTCAAATAAAAAGTCCCTTGGATCATGTAGTAGGGTTTTTAAGACAATATGAAATTGCTTTCCCCGATGCAGTTACCGATTATGGGGATGCTTATTTTTTATACAACAATATGGTGAATCAGCTAAACAGCATGGGTCAAAATCCTGTGGATCCGCCTAATGTAGCAGGATGGCCCGCTTATTATCAATCACCCGATTTTAATGAACTTTGGATTAATGCCGATACTTTGCCTAAACGAAATAAGTTTACCGACTTAATGCTAGAAACAGGGTATTCCAAAAACGGAAAAAAAATAATTGTAAATACCATTCAATTTGCAAAAACAGTTTGTACCAACCCCGCGGATCCTAATATTTTAATTGATAGTTTATTTTCTTTTTTAACATCTACCGACATAGATGCATCCTTAAAAAAAACACTGAAAACTCAAATCCTATTAACTGGTCAAACAAGCGATTATTATTGGACAGACGCTTGGAACTTATATTTATCAAGCCCCACCACTATTAATTATAACACCGTTAATACTCGACTTAAGGCCTTGTTAAAATACATCATGAATTTACCAGACTATCAATTGCAATAATATGGAAAGAAGAAAGTTCATACAAAATAGTTTGGCATTATTAACGCCCACCATTATTGCAGGTAATCCTATACATATATTACAGGATCATCCAATGCTGGATTCCGCATTGCTTGCTACATCTGGCAATGAAAACGTGTTGGTGATTATACAATTGAGTGGTGGTAACGATGGATTGAATACGGTAATACCAATTAGTGATTATAGTAATTATTACAATGCAAGAACAAATATTGCCATTCCAGAAAATAAAGTATTGAAATTAACAGGTAATGATGCTACAGGTATTCATCCTGCAATGACAGCCATGCAAAACTTATTTTCAGATGGAAAATTAAATGTAGTCCAATCTGTTGGATATCCTCAACCTAGTTTTTCTCATTTTAGGGCAACCGATATTTGGATGTCAGGTTCAGATAGCAACCAGTATTTAAATACCGGATGGGCGGGACGTTTATTAAATTCCGAAAATCCAGGTTATCCTGATAATTATCCAACAGCAGATAAACCAGATCCATTGGCCATTCAAATTGGCTCCTTGGCAACACTAACCTGTCAGGGACCTGCGGTAAATATGGCATTGAGTATTTCTGATCCAAGTTCTTTTTATAATTTAATTGACGGCACCAATGCCTCCGTTTCAAACACCAACGCCGGATACGAATTAAGTTTTTTAAGAGGCATTGCAAAACAAACCAACTTATATACAGCGCGCATTAAAGCAGCTTCAGATAGTGTAAAACAACAGGTAACTTATCCAAACAATAGCTTAGCATCACAATTGAAAATTGTGGCACGCTTAATTAAAGGGGGTTTACAAACTAAAGTATACATGGTCACTTACGGCGGCTTTGATACCCACTCAGGTCAAGTTGTTGCCTCAGATACCACTACAGGTGCACACGCAAATTTATTAAAAGTACTATCAGATTCTATTGCTGCTTTTCAGTCTGATATGGTTGGACTTGAAATTGAAGATCGTGTGATTGGTATGACGTATTCAGAATTTGGAAGAAGAATAAAATCCAATGCGAGTGGAGGCACCGATCACGGATCGGCTGCTCCACTTTTTTTATTTGGTAAAAATGT
>CANHIR010000078.1 GCA_947461015.1 Bacteroidota bacterium
ATGATCTCACGGCCTTTTCTAACTAATTGCTGAATAGTAGGCATTTATTATGCTATTTTGTTCATTTCGGTTTATAAAAAATTCGGACGGCAAAGGTAATGGCTGTTAACGAAATACCAAAATGTTTATTGGCTAATTTTAAAAAAATAAAGCAAATGGAGCCTTTTGATACAAAAAAACACCTCATTTGATATGAATTTTAGATTCAAAATGCTGACTTTCAATACTTTAATTAAATATGGAGTAACCATCCATGTTTGTCCACAATATTGCCCATTCTAATGTCATTCAGCTGTTTTTTAAGTGCTGGGGCCACTTTTAGTGCATCAACATCAAAATCCATAACATATTCTGCATGCGCTAATCTTGATATATAGGAGACTACGGCAGCCGTCCCCACACCAAATACTTCGGTAAATAACCCTTTTTTATGGGCATCCACAATCTCGGCAACGGATAAGTATCTTTCTTCCACTTCATAGCCCATATCTCTTAATAATGTAATGGCAGAATTGCGCGTCACTCCTTTTAACACCGTTCCTTTTTCAACACTTGGTGTAATTACTTTTCCATCTATTACAAACATCACATTCATCATACCTACTTCCTCTACATACTTATGCTCAATGGCGTCGGTCCACAACACTTGATCATACCCTTTTGCTTGCGCTAAAGAAACAGGATATAAACTTGCTCCATAATTTCCACCATTCTTTGCAAAACCAACACCACCTGGGGTTGCACGTGTATATTGTTGCTCAATTAATATTTTCATGGGTGCCGAAAAATAAGCACCACTAGGTCCTAAAATAATCATGAATTTATAGGTGCTGGAAGGACGTACGCCTAAGAAAGGATCGGACGCAATCATGAAAGGTCTTATATACAATGAACATTCCGGCATATTGGGAATCCACCCTTTTTCTAATTCAATTAATTGTTTCATACCGTCCATAAATAACCATTCAGGAACCGTTGGCATTTGCATGCGTTTTGCAGAAGTATTAAAACGAATAAAGTTTTGATCCGGTCTAAATATCGCTACCTCTCCTTTTTCATTTTTATATGCTTTAATCCCTTCAAAAATGGTTTGTCCATAATGCAAGGTTGCGCAAGAAGGGTCAATTTCAAAAGGTGCATAGGGCTTTATTTCTACATTTTTCCATTCCCCATTTTCATAGTCGGCTACCAACATATGATCGGTGAAATTTTTCCCAAAAGCAATCGCATTCATATCAAAGGTTGGCAATTTAGGATTCGGGTTTAACGTAACTGGAATTTTTTGTGTAGACATGATGTATTATTTAAATGGACTTCTAATTTAAAAAGCAAAGTAAAACAAAATACAATAAACTAACAAGTGTTATTTTTCTTATTGCATCAATTCATTTAATTTTCCAATTCAATGCAAGATCAAAAAACAATATTGCCGGCCTCCGTATTGGTTTCTTTATACAAAGATACTTTGGTATTGCCTGATGGCGAAAAAAAGACCGAAATAATTAACAAAGCGGAGGAAATAGAAGCGCAACTTCCAGCAGAAAACAAACCTATTGAAAAACCAAAAGTAAAAAAATTGGTTGGCCCTTTAAAGCATTTAGGGGACCATCATAAAAAAATATTAGTGATTGTAAACGATCCTAATTCGGTGTATTTAAATGAAACAGATTTTATATTACTTACCTCAATATTAAACGCTTGCAAATTAACCATTGCGGATATTGCATTGGTGAATATTGGAAATCAAGAAACCAGTTTACACCAAATTTTAGAAACCTTACCGTCTAAAATTATCATGTGCTTTAATGTTGAATCCAGTGAATTGAAAATTAAATTACCAAACACACCTTACAAAGTAAATGAGCTTGGCGAATCGGTTTTATTTTTTAGCAAAGCCTTATCCACTATGCAGGGAACAGGTGTTGAAGCAAAACAGGAAAAAGGAACGCTTTGGATTTTACTAAAAAAATTATTCGCATTATAATTGATCTTTTTGCATTAAAATGTACCGTTGATTTAAAATCCTCCACAATGCACACCCTCATATTTGCAACCAACAATAAAAATAAAGTAGCAGAAATTCAATCATTGGTTGGACCAGACTTTACAATTATCCCTTTATTGGAAGCAGGTATTGATATTGACATTCCTGAACCACATGAAACGCTTCAAGAAAACGCATTTGAAAAAGCAAGTACCATACATTCCATTACAAATCAAAATTGTTTTAGCGAAGACACCGGTTTAGAGATTGAGGCTTTAAATGGGGCACCTGGCGTAAAAAGTGCAAGGTATGCTGGAGAGGGGCGAGACTTTCAAGCCAATATTGACAAAGTATTACAGAGTTTAAATGACATTGATTATAGAACTGCTCAATTTAGAACCGTAATATGTTTATTATGGCAGGATGCAGAAAATATTTTGCAAACCCATTATTTTGAAGGTATTTGTAAGGGCAGGATTGCATATGAAATGCAGGGAGATAAGGGATTTGGATATGACCCAATATTTATACCAGATGGGAGTGATAAAAGTTTTGCAGAAATGAGTATGGAAGAAAAAAATGTTTTTAGCCACCGCAAAAAAGCCGTGACTCAATTGTTTGAATTCTTACAAACAAAATAAGGAATACCCTACTCTTTCCATTTTAAATTTTTAGTATGTACTAATTATTTATTGTAAGATGGGTGTTGCTGCATTCCATATTTCCCAGCTTTTCTCTGCTTGTATATGCAACATTTCCAAACCATTTTGTACAGATGCACCTTGTGCTGCCCCTTTTTGCAAAAACAAAGTTTCACTAGGGTTATAAATTAAATCATATAAATGATGCTGTGTTCCTATTGCCTCATAAGGAATAGCTGGTGCCTCATTTATGTTAGGATACATGCCCAAAGGACTCGTATTAATGATTAAAGTATGTGCAGCAAGTATTTCTGGTGTTACTTGATCATAGCTCAACTTATGTTGACCTGCTGTTCTGGAAACAACTTGATATTGAATATTCAACTTTTGTAATACCCATTCTACCGCAGCCGAAGCACCGCCTGTTCCTAAAACCAAAGCATGGCTATGATGTGGCTTTAAAAAAGGCAATAAAGAATTTTCAAATCCAATTACATCGGTATTGTATCCATACAAAGCGCCTTTAAACTTTCTTATGCAATTACATGCATGAATAGATTGAACAACAGAGGATGGAAATTGTAAAAAGGGTATTACTTCTTTTTTATAAGGTATGGTCACATTCAAGCCTTGTAAGTGCGTATCCACATCCCAAAGCGCATTAAATTGAGCAATATCAGGTATTGGGTAATTATCATACGCTGCATTGTCAATTTTTTCACGCTCAAATTTTTCTTTGAAATATCCTTTCGAGAAAGAGTGTGATAATGGAAAACCAATTAATCCAAAATGACGCACAACTATTTATTTAAGTATAAGTGAAAAGTATCCCCTCTTAAACCTATGCGCATTGCTTCCAATGGAATTACCTCCGATGGTGCAATATTACCTAGGTTTACATTACATCCTATCAGTTCTAAAAAATACAGTTGTTGTGCTTTTTGAGGTGCTTCCCATAATATTTTTTCCGCTGGGATCTTGGTTAAAATTTCTTGAACTAACCCTTCGCGCACTTCTCCACTTCCTCTGTAAATGCCCACATTACCCGCTTCGCGTGCTTCTGCAATAACATATTCTGAACCTGCGCTTAATTCAGCAGTCATGAGTTCAATCCATTTGTATGGAGGAATAATATGTGCTGCGTCTTTACTTCCTACCTCGCTAATAACCTTAGTCACTTTGGCAATTTTTTCAATATAACCACATTTTTCTGCATGCGGAATTTCGATAGATCCATCACTTACTTCTATTAAATCAATCTTATAATCTTTACATAAAGCTAAATAATCATCAAATTGATTACGAATTACAAAAGCTTCAAATAGCGTACCTCCAAAATAAACTGGAATACCATGAGATTGATACAATTCTATTTTAGCCCTTAAATTAGGAGTTACCATGGATGTTCCAAAACCCAACTTTACAACATCGGTATGTATTCCAGAAACACTTATAAAATTTTCTGCTTCGTTAAAACTCAAACCTTTGTCCATAACCATTGTCAACCCACTTTTACGTGGCTTAGGGGTACGTACTGGAATTTGAGATAAATTAAAATTAATCATATTAAAAAATTATATGACGCAAAGTTAAATCAAATGGATAAGATTACTTCCGCTTTTTATAATTACTAATCAAATCAGAAACTTTAGGGTCTTGCATCATTTCAGGATAAAACTTTGTTAGCTTATTTACTAAGTTTGAAGATTTGGATAATGCCATTTCTAATTGCAATAAGGCTTCGGATTGTTTTTTCATCCTATATAAAATTGCACTGCGATAAAATATAAATATTACTTTTCCTGCTGTTGAAATATATGCGAGCTCGGTTTGTTCTAATGCCAATGATAACTGATCATTCGCCACCAAGCATTTTATTAAGGACTCCCAACCTGCTATTTGTTTGGGTTTGTTTTTCACAACTGTTCCAAAATAGCCTGCTGCTTCTTTGTATAAGTTCAAGTGCATAAAACATTCTCCTAATAAAATATAGTATTCATTGATATGCTTGTGAATCCTCAATGCATGTTCCAATTGCTTAATAGCTTGTTGCCATTGTCCTTCTTGCATGTAAGTGGAAGCAATTTTTTGATACAACCTACTATCTTCAGTATTTAAATGCACCGCTTTTTTATAATGAAACCTTGCTTGCGCATAATTTTTCATTCGATGGTAACAATGTCCAATGGCTTCATAAATAACATCCTCTGGACGTGATAATTCCAATACTTTTTCCAACGCTTCAATGGCCTCTTTGTATTTTCGAATACGTAAATAAGCATCCCCCATATTTCGATATGCATAATCAAATTTTTCATCAATTACAATTGCATATTGATAAGCATCAATGGCCTTTTCATGCAGCTTTAATCCTTGGTAAGCTGCCGCTAAATTAAACCAAGCCAACGCATTATAGGGTTGTTCATCAATGATGCTTTTATGTAAGCTTATACTCTCCTCATTTCGACCCGTAAAGTCAGTCCAAAAACAAATTTTATACAATGCTTCTTCATTCATAGGATCCTCTTCCAACACTAATTTTAAACAATCAAATACTTTATCAAACGCTTCGTGATCATCATACACATCTGCCAATTCAAATAACAATTCGGATCGCTCTACTCCTTCAAATAAATGCAATGCTTCTTGCAATAAAACAATGGCATCGGCTGGCATATCCAAAGCTAAATACGCGTCTGTTTTTAAAATAAATAAATTCATTTCCTTATGATCATACAAAGCAGCAGTGTCTAATAATTGTAAGGCTTCTTTGTATTTGCGGGTTGCCAATAATAAATCGGCTTTTTTAATCATTAATAAGGCCGAGAAGGGATATTGCTCTAGTGCCATATCTGCAGCCTGAATCGCCTCCTCTATTTCATCTTGCTCGTCATAATGTTCAATGATTCTTTCAAAATCGTCCTCCTCAATATATGCGTTGGCACGGCCTTGTTTCAGGTTATGATAACGCAGTATTAATTCTTTAATATCTCCTCTATCTTCTTCCTTTTGACGATCAAACATAGTTTAAATATTTATAATCTATAATTAATTCGCTGATAATCAATATGTTGCGATGAATTGATTGCTTAGGTACTAAATAAATATACCACACCCGTCCAAAATAGCCATATTTTGTTGTTCACAATTGACAGTGATTAGGTTAAAATATTTATTTTTAAATGATCCAAGAAGGTTTTACCTTTGATTTAATCATGCGTACTATAAAAAACATATTATACATAGCCTTGCTAACAAGTATTTTCCTTGTTTCAATGAATTCATATGCTAGTGTGATTGTTACGGGTACCATTGAAAAGAAAAAAACTTCAGAAACATTTACTTTGAAAAGCTTAAGTTTTTCAAACCACAGAACCGCAACCTTTGCTACTTTAAAGTCTAGCTTACAATTTAAAGGTTTGGTTAATTCAGATGCTAAAAATGGATTAGCTGGTGGAAATAGTTATTTGATGTACAACAAAGGAAACATCTCTTATGTTATTCCTTATCACAAAAATGTTTTGATTACAAAGTTCAAGACGCCTTCTGCTCAATAATTTACACTTTCAAGTTTATCATTAATCAATAATTTGATATTGAGTTCTATAGATATTAAATTGATTCAATGGAATTGGACTAAAATCAATGCTCGTTGCCCTGTATTGAATTGTACTGCCGGATTGGGGAATGATGTTGTAGCTTAAGACTAAACCCGCTATTTCTTTAAATGCAATTTCAAAACTGTTTACTGTAGTAATAATATCCGATGTATACCAAATTTGATAAACAACTCCATCACTCCATGTCATTTCAACATACTTACAATTGTATCCTAAAATTTGAACTGTTGAATCTTTTACAATCTCCTTCATTGAAATTAAAGTAGGTTGCCCAATTGGAGGATACGGAACTTCTTGTAAATAATGACTTGCTCCAATATCCTTAGTAATAATAGCAGTAGGCAATTGCGTATTAAAAAAAAGTGTTTGTGTTAATTGAGGATGCACGATTATGGTTTTACATTGATCCCCTTTAACATACACCCATTTTACCCCAATCGTATCATTTGTATCCAGTTTTGTAATACAATACTGAAGCGTACATTCTCCTATATTCTTTGTTTGTGCATTTATTGAAAAATACGACAACATGAAAACTGCCATAAAAAATAATAGGATAGATCTTTTCACTTAGGGGGTATTTACACATGAGAAAAGACCCTGTTAAGGGCCTTTTCTAGCTGTTGATTATTTTTTGGTTTTATCTTTTAATGCTTGAACTTTTTTCTGCGCTTCCATCATTTCCTCGTATTTGGTTTGCCAACTACTTTTCTTCTTTGGCGTTTTGCGCTTTATTTGAATATCGGCTAATATTTTATCATGATTGATAATATATTTTTGAATTACAAATTGTAAAAGCAAGGTTACCACGTTTGACACTGTATAATACCATGTTAAAGCCGACGGCAAGTTATTAAAGATAAATAATAACATGAACGGGAAAATATATGGCATATACTTTAATGCAGGATTGTCCTGCGTCGGAGTCATTGACATATTGTATACCGAAATGAAAATACTTGTAATTACTGCTGTTAAAGTAAATAAACTTACGTGGCTTCCGTAACCCCATATGTTAAACGGCAAGGTTGCAATCACATCATAGCTTGATAAGTCCTGACTCCATAAGAAGGCTTGGCCCCTTAAAGCAATGTTTGAATTAAAGAAACTATACAAAGCAAAGAAGATAGGAATTTGAAGCAAAGCTGGAAGACATCCGCCCAAAGGACTCACCCCAGCTTCTCTAAATAATTTCATTTGCTCCATTGCAAATCCTTGTTGGTCGTCTCCTAATTTCTTTTTAATCTCATCTAATTCAGGCTTCAATACCTTCATTTTTGCACTACTCAAGTAACTTTTATAAGTTAATGGAGAAGTAACCAATCTTATAAAAATGGTTAATAATAAAACTACCCAGCCATAATTTTTTGTAAACAGTGTAAAGAAATCAAACACTGGCATGATGATGTATTTATTTATCGGACGGACAAACGAATACAAATCTCTTCCTAAATTCACAATTTTATCCATTTCTGGAGCCTCTTGTTTTTTAAGAATTTGATAGTCGTTAGGTCCATAGAATAAAGAAAGTGGAACCTCAACATTCGCTCCTGCAACTTTGGACTGAAATTGTGCTTGTAAAACGGCTAACCCATTGCTAGCGTCTGCTCTTCTCTGCCAATCAATTTTACCACTTGCAAATCCCGATTTAGATTGAAGTGTAGTTGTAAAGAATTGTTGAACCAATCCTACCCATTGAATAGGTTTTTCAAAAGTCCATGTTGTTTTTGCAGATATGTAATCAAATTCGTTTCCTTGAGCAAAACAAACATTGGAAACCTGGCGCTCATATTGCGAAGTACGTTCTTGTTGATAAGAATGTGCTTCCCAAGAAAAATTAATTTGCCCATTGGTAAGCAACTGATCGGCACCTTCTAATTTTATATTCCAATCTACATTATACTTGTTAGGGGCTAATGTAAACTGGTGCTTTATGGTTTTTCCATTAGGTGCAGTATAAACATATTCAAGCTTCTTCACTCCGTCTTTTCCTGCTACAAATTTATTTACAATTGGGAATACCAACTTGCCTACTTGAGCCGTTTGATTGTTGCCAATATTTATAGGATAATTTAATACAGTACTATCGCCTAATCGAACATTTTGTTTATTGCTGTTTTGATAATTTTTTAAAGTGACTCCAACAACCTGACCTCCTCTATTACTAAAACGAACAGTAATGAATTCATTTTCCAAAGTTGCAAACTCCTCTTTTACAGAATCTACAACAACAGAAGTGGTTTTAATTCCAGTAGTATCTTTCTTATTTGGATTTTTTGCAGCAGCCGCTTTTTCAGCCAATAAATTTACCTTTTCAGTAGAATCTTTAATGTACTTATTATAAGCCTGCATTTCGGTTTGTTGCTTATTGTTATACCAGAAATAAGCAAAGAACAACCCAGCTAATAAAACAAACCCAATGACCG
>CANHIR010000079.1 GCA_947461015.1 Bacteroidota bacterium
ACTGCAATACCAACATGCGCTCCTTTTAAAGGCGCCGCACTTAATAAAGTTTTTTGAGCTTTTTGAACACTACAAGCGGTTAAAGATAAAATTACCGCGATACAAATTAATTGAATTGGAGTATTTACTCTCTTTCTAATGCTCTTAGCCATCTTTCTGGAATTTCGTTATTGGAAGCTACTAAATAATCTTTATAACTACAAGGGCACCACTGATCATTATGCAACTTCATCCACCAACGACCCGTACTTTTACTTTGTAAAAACATGGTGTCAATATCAGTAAAGGCAATATGAAATTCCTTAAATCTTTCAATATCTGACAAAGGAGATTCTTTTTTCCCTCTATGAACTCCATCCACGATATACCAAATCATTTGGGCCATTTGAATCGCTGTTAAGCCGTTATGATCCAGCTCTGCTTGATATCCAAAAAGCCCAATCGTACTTGTTTTCCAGCTCATTCCTGCATACTGCATTAACACACATGCTTCCTCCCCATTGAAACCATTAGGTGTTACCAAATTTGCTGGCGCATGTGCATTTTGAATAGCACTAATATCAAAACTCATTATATGACTATCCCTAATAACGGGCTCCATTTCCTCAATACTCTCTCTTACAATACCCAATCTAAAACAATCAAATCTTAACTTATCAATGGTTTCTAGCATATGCGGATGCATGAAATAACTTTGAAAGCCAATATGGGCATAATGATTTAGGTGATTAGGCAAGCCTGTATATAATTCTTCTAAAAAATGATCCGATGGAAGTCTTGCTTCCAAATCCAAGTCAATTTTTGCATCTACTACTACGGCATTCACTAGCGTCGGAATGGAAGTATAGGCATGATACTGTGCTAAGGTTAAATCATGTGATCCACCAATGATTACCACTTTTTTGTTTTGCAAAATTAGTTCAGAAACTACTGTCCTTAAGGCAGCATAACTGTCCGAAATAGTTTGACCTATTTTTACATTGCCCAAGTCGGCAATGGTCACCTGTGCGTGCCAATAATAAAGATTATAAAAAGCGGCTCGAATGGCGTCAGCTGCTGCGTGTCCATTTAGGGCAAAACCTGCCCCCCTGCATTCGCCTGCACCTATAATTACAATGTCTGCATTGGAAATATCAGGTAAACTGCCCTGGTTCACTAAAATGTGTTTCCCCAATTGGGTATCCCTATACCCTTCGTCTTTTGAAAGAAGGTCTAAATTTACGGGTTCGACGAAATCCTGAATAGAAGAAAATGACATGCGCTTATATTAACTAGTCTATAAACGTTAAAATCATCAAAACATTGCCTAGTTAAGTAGCTAATCTTGAAATTTATAGCCCACTCCTCTAATAGATATGAAATGAGCAGGATGTCTAGCATCTTTTTCGAAATACTTTCTAAAATTGAGAATAAAATTATCAATTGTCCGCGTATTTGGAAATACATTATACCCCCATACATATTGCAATATATGCTCTCTGGAAACCACTTTGTTTTTGTTATCAATTAATAATTTTAACAACATTGCCTCTTTCTTGGTGAGCATTATTTTTTCTCCACTAAACGCGATGGCTTCTAAGGAATTGAAATTGAAGGTATTGCCAGAAAATATATAAATATCATTTGGAGCAACTTGTATGGTCCTGTTTGTTTTTTGTATCAACTTAGAAACCCTTAATAAAAGCTCCTCCAAATTAAATGGTTTTGTCATATAATCATCTGCCCCAATTTTTAAACCCTGCACTTTATTTGCCGTAGTATTTTTAGCACTTAAAATGAGAATTGGTGTTTGATTGTTTTTTAAGCGCACCATTTCAGTAATAGAGAACCCATCTATACCAGGTAACATTATATCTAAAATGATTAAATCGAAAGCTGCATTTTCAATTTGTTTTAATGCCTCTGGGCCATCGTAAGCAGAGGTAACCTCATAGCCCTCTATTCCTAAATTCAATTTCAATGTATCATGTAAATGCACTTCATCTTCTACCAATAAAATTGTATGATTTGCCATATTAATGTGTAGTAAATGTAAATGTGAAAATACTCCCCTTAGGGTAATGAGCAGCAACTTCTAATTTGGCATTATGAAATATCGCAATTCGCTTGCACAAATATAAACCAAGCCCGGTACCCTTGGTGGTTCTCGTATACTCTGCACCAGATCTAAAAAATTTTTCAAAAATCTTATCCTTATCCTCTAATGGCACACCCACTCCTTCATCCGTAACACTAAGCTTTATCAAATTATTTTCTTTGACAAGTGCAACATAAATGACAGTATCCACCGGCGAGTATTTAATTGCATTATCAATTAAATTATTTAATAATAATTGCAATAATACCGACTCTCCTTTTATGAATATTTTGTCTTGAATTGAAATTGCAAATTTTCGATCTTGAAAACGATTTTTATAGGTTGTTGTAGTATGTTCAATGATATAAGAAAAATCCACTTCTTGTGTATTTGCTTGATAGGATCCCATGTCAAGTTGAGATGCAAACAAAATATTATTACACAAATTATCAAGTCGCTGTGTTTCTAACAATGAAACTTCTAGCATTTTTTTTTGCTGATCGGGCGCTAGTTGTCTTTTTAAAATGGTTTCAATATTTAATTGCGTAATGGCAATAGGCGTTTTTAACTCATGCGTCACTGCCATCATGAAATTTTGTTGCTGATTTGAATATCGGATCTGTTTAATTAGTGACCTGTACACATAAATAGCGCCGAGTAAGAATAAAAACAAAATGGTCAAGCCTTCCGCTAAATATTGAGTGTTTTTTCTATTTTGAAAATTTTCAATGGCCTGTGATTTTTCTACAAACCTATTGTCATTTTTAAGGATTACGCTATATTGAACTTTTGCAAGTTGTTCATTTTGATTAACCAAAGTCACATACCACCATATAAACGCAACCACCATATAGGATAAAAAAAGCCAATAAATTACCCTTATAAACTGCAGTTTATTTATTTTTTTTAACCCACTCATTATTGCTTTGCTTTTTCAACTCTAATACCCGTAGATAAAATATTGGGGAGTGGATCTGCTCTCATCGTATGGGTGATCGCAAATTTATAGACCCCTTTTTTAAAGTGCACCGGCGCTGGATAAATTGGAATTCTTTGGTCATAAATATCATCCATGCCTGTTCCCAACCAACCTTTCACATCATCCGCCAACGTTAAATCAAAGGACTCTTTTGAAATTTTATGATCAGGTGCTGTTGTATTTACTTGAATCCAAATATTTTTATAGCTATAGGCGTTGTGGTGCCTTAATACAAAGTATACATTATAAGATGACGTTGTGTCTTCAATAGAAAACTGGTATTCATTTACTTGCTTGGAGTCCCATTGATGGGAAGGATAAATTGTACTTTGTTCATACAATTCTATCGTCTGACAAGAAGACAAGAATGACAGTGCAAAAATTAATCCTAAAAAAGTACTTATTTTTTTCTCCCCCATTTTATAAGACATTTAATATTTGTTCTTTCGCTTTTTCTAACTCATCCTTCATGAGGATAACGGCTTTTTGGATTTCAATATCATTTGCTTTAGATCCAGTAGTGTTTATTTCTCTCCCCATTTCTTGTAAAATAAAAGATAACTTTTTGCCCTTAGAAGCATCCGCCTCTTTCAATACCTCTTTAAAATAAACGCAGTGATTGGTTAACCTTACTTTTTCTTCTGAAATGTCTATTTTTTCTATGTAATAAATAAGCTCCTGCTCCAAACGGCTATTGTCATATTTATCAGCACCAACATGTTGTTCCAATAGTTTAATCAGACCTTCTTTAATTTTAATTCGTCTATTAGGCTCATGTACTGCAATCAATGCCTGCTGTGCTTCAATGGCTGCAACTCTTTCCAATAAATCTTTTTCTATTGATTTCCCTTCGTCTTTTCTATGTTGTATTAATTGATCAATAGCATGCTTTAATAAATCTGAAATTGCTTTCCATTCATCTTCGGTGATCACTTCGCTTGTAGAAGAAACAACATCCGGCATTTTTAACAAAGTGCTCAATAAATTTTCTTTTTCAATACCAAGCTCGTTTGCCAATTCTACAATAGGCTGATAATAAGATTTTGCAAGTGCTGTATTAATACTTACTGGCTTTGAGACACCATTAGATTTTACAGAAATAGAACATTCTACACTACCTCTAAATAAAGTTTCATTTAATTTGTTTCTTATTTCAACTTCATAAGGTTTCAGCAAAGAGGGAATATTTAAACGCAAGTCAAATTGCTTGCCGTTTAATGATTTTACTTCAATTAATAATGTCTTATCATTAAAACTAGTTTCCGCACGCCCATATCCTGTCATTGAATGCAACATAGTATACCTTTTTATTGGTGAATAAAGGTATTAAATTAAAAGGAAGCTAGGACATATTTTAAAAATCAATACCGCTAAAATGCCTCTTTTTTTGTTGGTATTGATCAAAATCAAAAGTGTATAATTTGCCAGGCCTATGAGTTACATGGGTTTCCATCTCATTGGTATCATTTAAGAATCCCATGGATGCGAATTTCTTTCTAAAATTGCGTCTGTCTAATTTAACATCTAAAATTGCCTCATATACATTTTGCAGCTGTCTTAAAGAAAATTTAATTGGCAACAAATTAAAAGCCAATGGTTGTTCTTGTACCTTTTTTTGTAACCATTTGGTACACACTTCTAAAATTTGTTTATGGTCAAATGCCATTTCGGTAATCTGATTTACAACATGCCATTTTAATTCATTGTCATGTAATAATAATTCATGATGCTTGATGTTTAATAAGGAGGCATAAACGGTAGTCACAACCCTGCCACCAGGATGTCTGTTTGGTTTGCTAAAAGTTTGTACCTGCTCCAAGAATACATCGTTCATGCCCGTTCTTTCCTTTAAAACCCTGTTGGCTGCGGTATCCAAGTCCTCATGCGTATGTACATTATCCCCTAAAAGAGTCAATTTGTTGTGAAATTGTGCTAAGTCACTTTTAATAAGCAATACCTTTAGCAAGTTCTCTTCAAAGCCAAAAATCACACAATCTACCGTCAAAGGGACGGTTGGATAGGTACTTACAAGGGCTCTGGCATCTTTATTTTCTGGCATAATCATTCAAAATAAAAGCAATCGAACGCCAAAATACGAAATAAAAGAATAAAACTATTTGTATTTTAGCAGACATTTAAAATCATGTATACAAAAGCAGAAATATTAAGCCTCCAAAGTCTTACGAAAGCATTCATAGAAAGCCAACATAATATAGAATTGGTCTCATTAAGAAAAGTGCTAAAGTTTCATGAATATCAATATTATGTTGCTGCTGATCCCCTCATTAGCGATTATGAATATGATGTTTTATACCAGCAATTGATCAACTTAGAAACTGCAAATCCAAACTTAATTGTCCAGGATTCCCCTACTCAACGTGTAGGGAATAGCTTAAATAATAATTTTGAAACCATCGCACATTTGGTACCCATGCTTAGCCTGGAAAATAGTTACAATGCCGAGGATTTAAATGATTTTGATCGCAAAGCTAGAGAAGGTGCGGGACTTGATGAAATAGCCTACTGTGTAGAGCCCAAATTTGACGGGGCAAGCATTTCATTGGTTTACGAAAACGATTTTTTGGTGCGTGCATGTACCAGAGGGGATGGAGTTGCAGGCGAGGAAATAACACAGAACATTAAGCAGATAAGATCTATTCCATTGAGTATCCCACTTTCTCAATATGGAATTCAGCAAATGGAAATAAGGGGTGAAGTTATCATGAGCAAAAAGTCTTTTCATGATTTTAATGAAAAACTAAAAGCCAAACAATTGGCAACATTGGCTAATCCGCGAAATGCTGCAGCTGGTAGTTTAAGAATGAAAGACCCAAAGGAAGTGGGAGAAAGGAATTTAGACGCATTTATTTATCATATAAGTTATTACACATTAACAAATGGTTATGCTACACCTAGTTTATTGAAAACGCATAGTGGTTCACTGGAGCTACTATGGAATTTGGGTTTTAGATCGCCCCAAAAAGAAAAAAAAGTGATAACAAATATGGAGGGCGTGATTAATTTTTGTACGCATTTTGAAATAGAGCGAGATAACCTTCCATACGAAATTGATGGATTGGTGATTAAAGTGAATGACTTTTTTTTACAAGAAAAGCTTGGCATGACCTCACATCATCCAAGGTGGGCCATTGCTTATAAATTTAAAGCGCGTCAGGCCACTACCGTTTTAGAAAGTGTAGAATTTCAAGTGGGACGGACTGGTGCTGTCACGCCTGTTGCTAAGCTAAAGGCGGTTGCCATTGGGGGCGTAACGGTTTCCAGCATTTCCATGCACAATGAAGAATATATAAGAGAAAAGGACTTGCGTTTAGGAGATACCGTAATTATTGAAAGAGCAGGTGATGTAATTCCTCAAATAGTGCAATCGATTCCAACATTAAGAAAAGGAAATGAATCAATTATTCAATTCCCAACTACATGTCCCATTTGCGACTATCCATTAGAAAAAGAAGAAACTGAAGCAGTATGGAGGTGCAATAATCCTGAATGTAGTGCTCAAATAGTAGAGCGTATGATTCACTTTGTGAGTAAGGACGCCATGGATATAAAAAGCTTTGGTGATGCCAATATTCGAAAATTTTATGAAATGGATTTGTTGAAAAATATTCCACAGATTTACCATTTAAATTTCGAGGTAATTGCAAAATTAGAAGGCTTTGGCAAAAAAAGCGTTGACAACTTAATGGCTGCTATAGAAAACTCAAAAACTCAACCCTTATACCGTTTAATATATGCTTTAGGGATTCGATTTGTTGGCGAAACCACTGCTAAAACTATTGCGTCTCATATTCACCATATACTAGATTTGCAAAATTTAACAATCGAGCAATTGCAGTCTTATGAAGACGTTGGTATTAAAGTTGCCAATAGTATCTACTACTATTTT
The DNA here is from genome assembly GCA_947461015.1 of Bacteroidota bacterium. Lineage (GTDB taxonomy): Bacteria > Bacteroidota > Bacteroidia > Chitinophagales > Chitinophagaceae > Sediminibacterium. The sequence goes on from CANHIR010000079.1 coordinate 6,964, forward strand.
CATGAGCCTAAAAACATTGAGCTTATTAAAGAATTAGAAGCCCTAGGTTTAAATATGATTCAAACCAACGCCACGGCGGTAGACGGTAACTTATCAGGACTTAATTTTTTATTTACAGGCACCCTTATGCAATTAAAAAGGTCCGACGCCGAAACCATGGTGGAAGCGCGTGGAGGACATATATTAAGCGGCGTGAGTAGTAAATTAAATTATTTAGTGGTAGGCGAAGACGCAGGCAGTAAATTAGAAAAAGCCAAAAAAATAGCCTCGATAAAAATAATTACCGAGGCCGATTTCGTGGAATTGATTAAAAATTAGATGATTCCCTTTTCAGCCAAGTATTCTGCAATCTGCACTGCATTGGTTGCAGCACCCTTGCGTAAGTTATCACTCACAATCCATATGTTCAATGTTTTTGGTTGTGTTTCGTCGCGGCGTAAACGACCTACAAACACTTCGTCCTTTTCATGCGCCCACAATGGCATTGGATAAAACTGTGCGGCATCGTCTTGTTGCACAACCACACCTGGGGCAGCAGCTAATTCAGCAATCAAAGTTGTTAAATCAAATTCATTTTCAAATTCTACATTCACACTTTCACTGTGACCACCCATTACTGGGATACGCACGGTAGTTGCAGTTACTTTGATGCTGTCATCTTGCATAATCTTGCAAGTTTCTTTTACCATTTTCATTTCCTCTTTTGTATATCCATTTTCTAAAAACACATCAATTTGAGGAATGGCGTTTAAATCAATTTGGTATTTATAAGCCATATCTTCTGCAGCTAATGTTTTACCGGCACGTTCTTGCATTAGTTGATCAACGGCTTGCTTACCTGTCCCCGTAACACTTTGATAAGTGCTCACTACTACTCTTTTAATTTTATATTTTGCATGTAATGGCTGTAAAGCAACTACCATTTGAATTGTAGAGCAGTTAGGATTTGCAATGATCATATCTTCGGCAGTTAACACGGAAGCGTTCACTTCAGGTACCACTAATTTTTTAGTAGGGTCCATTCTCCAAGCCGAAGAGTTATCAATTACACGAATGCCTGCAGCTGCAAACTTAGGCGCCCACTCGGTTGAAGTGCCACCACCAGCAGAGAAAATAGCCACAGCTGGTTTAGCAGCAATGCCCTCTTCCATGCCCACAACTTTATAAGCCTTTCCTTTAAACATCACTTCTTTGCCTGCAGAACGTGCCGAGGCTACTGGAATTAATTCAGTTACTGGGAAATTTCTTTCTGCTAGTACTTGTAACATTTTTGTGCCTACTAGCCCTGTGGCACCAACTACTGCAACTTTCATTTGTTTTATTTTAAACGTTTATTTTATCATTAATAACTATGAAGAAAAATAAAAAAGCCTTCCAATTTCTTGGAAGGCTTTTGTGTATATTTATTCGCATACAAACAATCAGACCTTCCGCTTAGCGAGGTTTCTTAATTTGTTTTGTATGTTTATTTTTCATCATTGTGGAACAAAATTAATTGGATGGAAT
>CANHIR010000080.1 GCA_947461015.1 Bacteroidota bacterium
AAAAATGGAATGGGGCATTAATATGAGTCCAGAACATTTGGACCAAGGCTTTACGCATTGCTTTACATTAACTTTTAGCTCGGAGAAGGATTTGGCAGACTATCAACAAAACCCAGATCACAAAGCGTTTCAGACAGTTTTAAAACCACATATGGATAAGGTATTTGTGGTGGACTATTTTGTAGAGCCGAATAAATAAATTTTAACGTACTAAGCAATATACAAATCAAAGGATTTATCTTTAATACAGCCTAATTAAAAGGCTGTATTTTTTATGCCAATTCTTAAGAAAAATTTATTATCCATAGTAAAATATGGATTTTTGTCTTTACTTGTTTTAATGATAGTTGTATTTTCAGTTTTCGCACAAAAAGACATTCCAAGAGCGGATCTCATAAAAAAATATGCAACCGGTCATTCAAAGTTTATACCCATCATGGGCATGCAAGTGCATTATAGAGACGAAGGAAATCCATTGGATAGTATTCCGCTTGTGCTCATTCACGGCACTTCATCCTCCTTACATACATGGGAAAAAGTTACTACTATATTGAATGATACCAACCATGGAAATAAAAGAGTAATTAGTTTTGATTTGCCAGCATTTGGCTTAACGGGACCAAATCTTGAAAATAGTTATTCTTATGACAATTACAACCAAGTAATTGATTCTTTGTTAATTAAGCTAAAAGTGAATAAATGCATTATAGGTGGAAACTCATTAGGTGGGGGTATTGCATGGCATTTTGCAACAACCCTTCCGCATAAAGTAAGCAAATTAATTTTGATAGACGCAAGTGGCTATCCGAAGAAAAATGAGAAAGGTTCACTTGGATTTAAAATTGCACAAATACCTGTTATTAATAATTTGCTGTTATACATTACCCCCAAGTCACTAGTAAGGAAAAGCATTGAAGGTGTCTATTATGATAAAGGACGCATTGAAGAAAGTACGGTAACAAGATACCATGAACTTTTGCTCTGCGAGGGAAATAGAAGTGCTGCGCTTTCTTTATTTAAACATCCATTTACACAAAACACGGAGCTAATTAAAACCATTGAAACACCTACACTAATTTTATGGGGAAAGGAAGACGGATTAATTAGTGTTGAGAATGCTTACCATTTTAACAATGATATTAAAAACAGCAAATTAGTCATACTAGAAAAAGTAGGGCATGTGCCAAACGAGGAATCACCCAAAAAAACAGCTGAGGCTATTTATGATTTTATAAAATAGTCTTTTATAAAGCTGCCAAAGCGGTTTCTAAATCTTGTATAAGATCGTCTACATTTTCAATTCCTACTGAATATCTAATTAAACTTTCGGGGATACCTAATTGCTTTCTTTGTGCTTCTGTTAACTCAACATGACTCGTAGTTCTTGGAGGTCCCGCTAAAGTACTAACCGATCCTAAACTAGCAGCCAAATGCACCAGCTTCAATGAGGTTAAGAGTTTAGTGACATTATCATACCCACCTACCAACGCAAAACTCATGATACCGCCAAAGCCCGACATTTGTACCTTTGCTATTTCATGGCCTGGATGTGAGGGAAGTCCCGGATAAAATACATCTTGTACTTTTGGATGCGATTTCAAATAATATGCAATTTTTAATGCGGAAGCATTTTGTCTTTCAATTCTAAGTTCCAAAGTTTTCATTCCTCTTGCTATCATATATGCAGGATCGGCTTGCAAACTAGCACCATTAATTTCTCTGTAATTGTAAACTTTTTGAACCAGTTCTTTATTTCCTGCGAGTACACCACCCATTGCATCCGAATGACCACATAAAAATTTAGTGGCACTATGCAAAACCAAGTCGGCTCCAAGGGCCAATGGATTTTGATTGATAGGCGTGGCAAACGTATTATCTACCACCACAATCGCTCCTACTTTTTTTGCAGCAATTGCCAAACGTTTAATGTCTACTACTTTAAGGGTTGGATTGGTAGGTGTTTCTAAATACACCATATCGCAACCTTTTGCAATTTCGGCTTCAAAATTTTCAAAGTCGGTGGTATCGCACAAAGTTACATGTACATTATTCAAAGGAAGGAAATCCAAAAATATTTTACTAGTTCCTCCATAATTATCTTTTTGAGATACCACTCTTTTACCTGCAGTTAAAAAAGTATAAAGGGTATTACTAATTGCTGCCATGCCTGTTGCAAAAGAAGTGGCTGCTTCGGCACCTTCTAATAATCTAATTTTTTCTTCCAGGGCTGCCACCGTAGGATTCGTATTTCTACTATATATAAAGCCCTCCGCCTTACCTAATGAAACTTGGTGCCACTTTTCAACGTCATCATAAGCAAAGGCAACGCTATTTACAATGGGTGTTGTTACGGCACCACTTACATTTAAATCTCCTTCACCACCCCAAACTGCAGTGGTACTTTTTTTAAACTTAGAGAAATCCATATTATTATAATTTGAATGATATCTCTAAAATTACAATTTTATCAACAGCTATCCTTTATTTTCAATAATATATAATGAGTATTTAGTAAATTTAGGGAACAACTATTTTTATGAAATATCGATTATTGGTTTTTTGTATTTTAATGAGTCAATTAATATTTGCACAGCATGCAGATTATATTATAAGGAACGGAAAAATAATTGACGGGACAGGAAACAATTGGCAATTAAAAGACATAGCCATTATAAATAATAAAATTGCAGCAATTGGTAATTTAGGAAACTGGAAAGGAACAACTGAAATTGATGCAAAAGGTTTAATTATTGCACCTGGCTTTATTGATGTTCACGCACATATTGAAGGAGGAGAAGCAAAAAATCCCTTGGCTACGAATTTTATTTATGATGGGGTAACATCTGTGATCACGGGAAATTGTGGTGGATCAGCCGATGATATAAAAACCTATTTTGATTTTATAGATTCTTTAGGCGTTTCAATAAATGTAGCTGCTTTAATGGGTCATAATAATATTCGTAAACAAGTGATGGGTTCAGCCAACCGCTATGCAACGGCAGCAGAATTAACACAAATGGAGTTAATAACAGAAAAAGCAATGAAGGCTGGCGCTGTGGGTATATCCACTGGTTTAATATATATACCTGGCACTTTTGCACCTACCGAAGAAGTAGTAGCGCTTGCTAAAATTGTTGCAAAAAATGGAGGTGTTTATGCATCACATATCCGCAACGAAGAAGATAAGGTATCTCAGGCCGTTAATGAAGCAATTGGAATTGGTAAAGCGGCAAAGCTTCCTGTAGAAATCTCTCACTTTAAAGTGAATGGACAAAATAACTGGGGAAGAAGTGACGAAACATTGAATCTTGTAAAAAAGGCAAGATTAGATGGGATTGATGTTACGATTGATCAGTATCCTTATACAGCAAGTAGTACCAACTTAGGTATTTTATTGCCAGACTGGGTTTTAGCCGATGGACAGGATTCTATTTTAGCAAGATTAAAAAATCCATCTATTAGAGCAAAAGTAAAAGCATATAGTTTACAAATTATTAAATCAAGGGGGCTTAAGCATTTTGACTATGCATTTGTTGCAAATTTTAAATCTGATACAACTTACAATGGAAAAAATATTAGGGCTATTAATATCCTAAGAGGAAATAAAGACAATGCACAAGCACAAGCGGAAACCATTGTTCAGATGATAGAACTAGGGGGCGCACAAATGGTATATCATGGCATGCAGGATAAGGATGTTAAAAATATAATGGCTTATCCGTTTAATATGGCGGCGAGCGATGCAGGTATTGCTGTAATGGGCGTTAATAGGCCACACCCAAGAGCTTATGGCACCAATGCTAGAGTACTAGGAAAATATGTAAGGGAGGAAAAAGTAATGAGCCTTGAAGAAGCCATAAGAAGAATGACATCACTACCTGCCAATAAATTTAATCTAAAAGAAAGGGGTATACTTAAAGAAGGATTTATCGCAGATATTGTTGTCTTTGATGAAAAAGAAGTTACCGACATGGCAACCTTCGAAAATCCCCACCAATTTTCGAAAGGATTCAAATATGTTTTTGTAAATGGTTCAATGACTGTTGAAAACGGAATACATAATGGTACTAGAAAAGGAATAGCTATTAGAAATAAAAACTAATTTCACTTTATAAAAAACATGTATGCTTAGTATAAAATTTTTCTGTAAATGTGGCTTTGGATTTTTGGTTTTTTTACTTACTAGTAATTTACATGCACAGCAATTAAATATGGATGTGCGTGACTTTAATGGTAACATGCAAATTTTTGATCCTGCAAATCCAAGTTCGAAAAATAATTTAAAACAGTCTTATGCAGATGTGGATGGCTCACCATTCTGGGATGATAAATGGAATCCAGCCATTGTATATTTTAACAACGGTACAAAGGCTAAAATTAATCAAGCAAGGCTAAATTTATACACCGACGAAATTCATTATATAAATAGTGTTGGCACCGAACTAGCAATAGAAAATCAAGGCATTACTAGACTTGTTTTTTTAAATAAAAACAATTTGACACAACCTATTGCTAGTTTTGCAAAATTAGTGAATCATGTAAGTGGCAATGGCACTGCATTTTACAAGGTATTGAATGCGGGTGCTTTTCAATTAATTTTATTACAAAAACAATTTGTGAAAACAAGCCCTTACGATCCTATACAAGGAAAAAGTATCAGCAGCTTTTACACAAAAAGGAATTACGCTATTTATAATGTTGGAAATTTAATTCCCTTAGACGATTTGAATAAAAAAAGCATGCTTGCTGCTTTGGGTAATGATAACAATTTTGATGCATTGGTAAAAGAAAATAAATCAAAATTAAAATCAGAAAAAGAGATCACAGATTTGCTAGAAGCATTCAATTTAACAATAGAGAAAAGTAAACCTTAGGCTTGAATAAGTTTGGCAATTGCAAATGCAGTAGCTGCAGCCGCAGCGCCAATTAGCATTACTTTTGCACCACCCCACCAAGGCTGAATACCTGTCATTTTACTTTTAAAATATCCAAAAATAAATAAACAGACCAATGTAATGCCTGCTGAAATTTCTAATCCCTTTATGGCGTCGTCAACAAAGAAGTAAGGCATTAAAGGTATAAAGCCGCCTACTATATAACTTACACCTATATTCATTGCGCTCTTGCGCGCGCGCTTCGGATCGGGTTCGGTTAATCCCAATTCAAATTTCATCATAAATGCTACCCATCGCTTGTCGTCCTTAATAATTTCTTGGGTGGCTTCCTCGGCAGTCTCTTTTGAAAGCCCCCAACCTAGAAACACATTCCTAACTTCCTGAATTTCAACCTCCCTTTTATGCTCTAGTTCCCAATACTCTTTTTTTAATTCGCTTTTATAATGATCCTGCTCTGTTTTTCCCGCTAAATAACCACCCAAACCCATGGCAATACTACCTGCTGCAACTTCCGCAATGCCAGCAATCCAAATTAAGTTTACATGACCTTCTACTGCCCCGCTTAATCCTGCAGCCAAGGCAAAAGGCACAGTGAGTCCATCGCTCATGCCTATTACAATATCCGTTAACAAATCACTGCTTTGCATATGCTCTTCGTGGTGTAAATGAAAGTCTGTCATATTTATAGAATTAGATTGAAATAGAAGCTTATCAAATGTAAACTAAAATGAATAAATTTAAGGAGGCATAAACCAGATTTATATCATATCTAATAAATAAAAAAATATGAGTTCACAAAACAATGGTAGAAGAAAATTTTTAAAAAACACCGCAACAATCTTGGCTGGAATTTCAATTGTACCTAGACATGTTTTAGGAAGAGGCTTTTTAGCACCAAGTGATCAACTTACTAAAGGTATTATCGGTGTGGGAGGAATGGGCAGGGGTCACATTCCTTATGCAGGCACCAGAGTAGTTGCCATTTGCGATGTAGATAAAAATCATTTAAATGAAGTAGCCAATTCAATTGGTGGCGGCGTAAAAACCTTTCATGATCATAGAGAACTCGTGAATTTACCCGAAGTAGATATTGTGCATATTGCTACTCCGCCGCATTGGCATGGTATTATGGCGGTAGATGCAGCAAAAGCAGGCAAGGATATTTGGTGTGAAAAACCAATGACCAGAACCATTGGTGAAGGAAAAATTGTAAGAGAAGCAGTTGCACAGTATGGACGCATGTTTAGATTGAATACATGGTTCCGTTTTGAAGATAATTTTTATGGGATGAACACAACAGTTAAGCCCATTAAAAAATTAGTAGAAAGTGGATTACTAGGGTGGCCTTTAACAGTTACCGTAAGTAAGACAACAGGATTTGATTGGAAATTTTATTGGGTAGGAAAAACAAATTTAGAAACCCAAGCGGTACCAGCACAATTAGATTATGACCGTTGGCTAGGACCTGCTCCCTATAAGCCTTATAACGCACATCGCACACACCAAACCTTTAGAGGTTACTGGGATTATGATGGCGGTGGATTAGGTGACATGGGGCAACATTATTTAGATCCAATCCAATATTTTTTAGGGAAAGATGAAACAAGTCCAATAAAAGTAGAAGTGGATGCAGAGCAACAACACCCAGATGCTTGTGGTACATTTAGAAAAATCACTTATACATATGCCGATGGTTGTAAAATAATTTTAGATGGAGAAGCAAAGGATCCTAATGCAGCATATATTGAAGGACCAAATGGAAAATTATTTGCAGGTTTTAAAAGTACCATTCCTAATTTAAAAGAAAAGTTAGCCATGATGCCCGACCCGGCACCGCAGGTGACTAATTTTTTAGATAGCGTAAAGTACCGAACTGCATTTGCATTGAATGAGCAAAACGGCTTTAAATCCTGTACTTTAATTAATATGGGCAAGATTGCTTTACAGCTAGGTCGTACATTAAATTTTGATCCAAATAAAGAGGAGTTTATAAATGATACCGAAGCCAATTATTTAATTAATCCTCCTATGCGTGGTCCTTGGAAAATTTAAAAAAATATGTCTAATAATTAATTGAAGAAAAAATTTAAAATGAAAAATTACATTAAAAATATAACGCTTTGTCTATTACTAACTTTAGTAATGGTGACTATAAATAGTAATGCTCAAAACACCCCCAATGAGGTAGTGGCTGTTTTCCCTTATCAATATACAAACCAGGCTAATGCTGCTTTAGAAGCCATGAGTCATTGGAAAAATTCGGAATGGAAAAGATTTTTTGAACTAGCTCAGGATAGTAATTTAAAAATAAAAATGAGCTATGCCTTACATGCATATACCAACAAAGTAGCGCTTGAGCAGGAACAAAAAAATGCTTTTGTTGCAATTTTAAATAAGCAAATTAAAAATGCAAATTCGGAGTATGCTAAAATTTTGTTTGAAGAAGAATTAAAATTATTAAGTAAGGAGGATTACGTTAATAATAGGCTTCAATTAGCGCAGCCTAAATGGGAGGAAGGACTTGGCAAGGCATATACAACCAACCCAAACCCAGTGCAACGTTTATTGGATTTGCAAAAACAACTGGAGAAACCACTTAATCCAATTCAAAAGAAAAATATCATTTGGCAAGCAAGTAAAATTCCAGGATTTAGCAGCTTTATGTTTGTTGCACCATTTTTGAATGACGAAGCAGTTAGCTCAAGTGCAGCAGCTGTATTAGCCAAGCTAGCATTAAATGATGCCAACATTAGAGGATCCCAAGTGCGTACAATATTAGAAAAAGCATTAACGCTTTTACAGGGAGAAGATAGTTCTATATTAGTGCCAGCACTTACTGCGCACCTTAAAAAGATGCCTTATGATTTTGGATTTGTTTCCTTGTTCAATGGAAAGGATTTATCAGGTTGGAAGGGTTTAGTGGGCAACCCAATTTCAAGGAGTAAAATGAGGGATACAGCCTTACAAGCCGCACAGATAAAGGCGGATATGAAGATGAGGGAAGACTGGGATGTAAAAGATGGATTGCTAAATTACAAAGGCAATTTACATGGCGAGAATTTAGCGACCATTAAACAATATGGCGACTTTGAAATGTATGTAGATTGGAGAATTCAAGAAAAAGGAGATGCAGGTATTTATTTACGCGGAACTCCACAAGTGCAAATTTGGGATACCAGCAGAAGAGAAGTGGGTGCTCAGGTAGGTTCGGGCGGTTTATACAATAATCAAAAAAATGCAAGTAAGCCATTGGTGGTAGCAGATAATAAAGTGGGTGAATGGAATACCTTTCACATTATGATGAAAGGCGACAAAGTCACAGTTTACTTAAATGGCATTTTAGTTACAGACAATATTGGCCTAGAAAATTATTGGGACCGCACAATTCCTTTGTTTGT
>CANHIR010000081.1 GCA_947461015.1 Bacteroidota bacterium
AAATTAATTCTATTAGAGAGTGAAAATGTGTCTCGTAAAAATCTAGTATTTAACATATTGGCTGTATCCAAAATATTAAGTTTCGTGGAGAGGTATCCACTTAATTGTGCTTGTCTTAAATATGGTAATAAAATAGAAGTCGTATCTGAAATGCTCAATTTGGCATTGATCCGATTAGAAAGATTAGTCGTGTCAAAGGATTTAAGCGAAAGTTGATAAGGGGTTACATAATTGCTACTATCTGCTTTATTTAATTTTTTACTTAAACCGTCTGCAAGTAACAACTTAGTAGCATAAGGAGATAAGATAATTGCCGTATCCGCCACATTTAATTTAGTATTTAAAATAGCAGTGTCTATGTTTAAAGTATTGGAGGATAAGGATTGTATTGCATAAGGAACTACGCCAAATTCTACTGCACCTAAATCAATCCATTCATTATTTTTTTGCCAATTACTCGTTGGAGAAATAGGGGTAATCGCAATTCTAAGATGAAAATAATATTTGGTACTGGGCCAATCAATCCCATAAATGTCACTTAGTCCAATATATCTTTCCCCCTTTCCGATAATAATATTAAAAATTCCATTTTCATTGGAGTTACTTGTATGATATTCTCCATAAACAACAGCACCATTTGGAGATCCTTTTAAAATACTAGCCTCTATGTATACAGTTCTATTATTTGCAGGATTACCTGCTTTATCCTTGGCAATGGCTTGAAAATTAATACCTGGTTTAATGGATTGTGCATTTAAATGACCAACTATTATAATAGTAAAGCAAAGAAAAATGAATATTGAACGTAGGCATTTGATGTGAATTTTACTAAGCATAAGAGATCTAGTTAATTGTTTGGCGAAATAGGTATTTCAACTTTAACAAATAAACTAAACTTAGCAGAGGTGCACAATGAGACTTATGCCTCATTTTAATGGTAAACAAAAGATTTAGCATAATTATAGATACATTCGACTTTAGTTACCTAAAAATGATTCGAAAAAAAATAATAGTCTTTACTTTAAGCTTAACATTAATGCTAATTAATGCAGGCCATAGTTATAGTCAAACTAGTAGCGACCCCATTGTAAAAAATCGAATCAAAACCACCGTTCAATTATTGAATTTGTGGGATAGCGTAAATAATAATGAATTAAATATAAAAGACCCCTTTACGATTGATGATTGGGAGCAGCTAGTATTAAAAGAATATAATTTAGCTGTTACCCAAAACAATCAAGATTTAATTTTTAAATTAAGTCTTCCCCTAAGTTATATTTATCATTCAGAAACAAAATTTAAAAAAGGCATCCCTTTATTAGCATTACTATATCAGCAAAAAGACAAATTAAGCCCTATTAGATACAAACAAGTGTGTATAAAATTAGAAGAGGAATACAGGGCATCAAATAACATAGAAAAAGCATTAGAGATTAGAAAAGAAAGAATAAATAATAAGTTTATTGATAACTACTGGGAGATTTACAAAGATTGCGGGCTTTATGATGCAGCCGTAAAAGATTATTTGCAATTTGTAAAGATTCCAGAATTATACACCATAAAAAGACTACAATATTATTTTCAACTGGGCGAGTTGTATATGCAGATGCAAAAATTTGATAGTGCAGGAATCATTTACAATAAAGGATTAAAAGAAGCTAGTTTAACGATTATTGAAAATAATAAGACAAATACATATGAAAAAAGCAAACTAATTTATTGGGAAGCTTGCTTTATGGGCCTAGTCATTAAAAGTAATATTGAAAAAGGAGATTATTCAAATGCAATAAATATCTTAAAATACGATATAGCACAAAGTTTTGAAAACTCGGACAATAAAATTGTCAAAATGAACGCTTTAGCTAAGGCATATATTCACAATAATCAGTTCATTGAGGCAAGAAAATATATAGATAGCGTTTCGGGATTATTATCCGAAAAAACAACCAAACAATTAGAACTTGATCATTTGTTCCTATTTTCAGATTATTACACAAAGACGAATAATAATGATAGTGCCTTATATTACTTTAAAAGATATAATCATTATAAGGAAGAGATATATAAGAATATTCAAAAGAACCAGTCAGTGCTAGTATTAGCGCAAATGGAAATCTCAAATAGAAGAACAGCATTACTTGAAAGCAATAAATCACTTACCGAAAGCAATAAATCGCTAATTGAAAGCAACAAGAAAAATAGTGAACAAAAGACAATCTTATTAGTACTACTGTTTTTCTTAATATTATCCATTATTGTTGGAGCCATCATATATAAAAATAGTTTAGCAAAAAGTAGATATACCGCAAAAATCAAAGCCCAGAATATACTTATTAATGAAAACTCAAATAAGATAGAAGCTCAATTTAACCACAATGAAATTCTATTAAAAGAATTACACCATCGGGTAAAAAATAATCTTCAAGTAATGTATAGTTTACTGAATTTACAGAAAAGAAGAAATCAGGACAAAGATACCATTGAAACACTTTCTTCTATTCAAAATAGAATTCAAACCATGGCATTGGTACATCAAAATTTATACACCAGTGGTGATTTTGAAATGGTAGAAATTGCTAATTATATTAAAACGCTTGCCAATCATTTAGAGGCAATTTATAAAGTTGATAAAAAGAAAATTCAAATCATTTTCGATATAGATGAAGCTTTGAAGCTACCTATTGAAACTGTCGTTGCCATAGGCCTTATAATAAACGAAGCAGTATCAAACTCATTTAAATATGCTTTTCAAGAGGTACAAAATGGCAAGTTGTTTATAAAAATAAAAAATGAGTTAACTGAAACCGAAATTGTCATCCAAGACAATGGAATTGGTCTAGCAGAAGTACCAAAAAAAGAAAACAGTTTAGGCATGAAACTCATTAAATTAATGTGCCTTCAACTTAAAGCAACGCATTCAATCGAAAAATCAAATGGGGTTACCCATTATATAAAATTTAATCAAGTATAAAATGGAAAAGAAGATATTACTATTAGAAGATGAAATTATTGTAGCATTGGACCTGCAGGAAATATTAGATGCGGCTGGATATTTAACGATGGTTACACATAATTTAAATGAAGCTTTATCCGTAGTTAAAAAGTTTAAACCACATTTAGTCATTTGTGATATTAATTTAGGAAATGGGCCAACTGGTATTGACTTTATATTGGAAGCAAAGGGTATTTTGCCAAAATTAGAAGTCATCTATGTAACTGCCTTTAGCGATCAAAAAATGGTGGAATCCGCCGAACTTACAGATCCCTTTAACTATATCGTAAAGCCTTGGAATGAGGAACAAATTAAGGTCTCTGTTAATATGGCATTTCATTATTTAATTGAGAAAATGAAAAAAGACTCCATCGTAGATTGTTTGAGTCTTTCAGAGTATAAAATCCTGGATCTAATTGCAAAACAGAAAAAGAGTAAAGAAATTGCAGATATCTTATTTATCGCTGAAAAAACAGTCCGTAACCATAGGTACAATATCATAAAAAAGCTAAACCTGCCCAATGACAACAATTCCCTTTTAAAGTGGGCAATCACTCATTTTAATAAATAATTGAGGCTTCTGCCCTATTTATACGCGTAAATTTTCAACGTATTTTGTATAAATCAACTTTGTAATAAGTTAACAAATACTAAATATGCCGTTACCCAAATTCATATACCCTTTATTTTTTCTCTTCATAAGTATTTTCACTGTTTTAGATAGTAATGCGCAATTTTTAAAAAATAATTTGTCTTTATTCGCAGGACTTAACGAGGCTAAGCAAAATATAAACACCGGCAATTTTAGTTCAAAATTCAATTACCGCTTAGCAGACTACCAAAGCAATGCTTATAAGCCTGGCTATTTTTTTGGATTTAGGCTTGAGGAAAACTCAAATAATAAGGATCAAATCAACTTTTCCTTGAGTTATCATCAAATGGCTACAGGTACAAATTATCATGATGCAAAATTCTTAAGCCCATTCACCCAAGCAATATCAAATTATAAAGCAGATGACCACTTTTCTTTGCTAGCTATGAATGTGCATTATAAAAGGGAAATTTTTATAGATCATAATGAAAAACGCAAGTACTTTTTAATTGCAGGACCAAGTGTATTTATTCGCTTATCAAACCAAACCATTGAAAATCAAGCTAACAACAACTATAACCTAGCCTATCTAAATGGTGATGTTGGTGCCGAAATTGAAAATAAATCTAGCTACACATTATTTGTGCATTACAAACAGCCTTTGACTTCATTTACAAAAAATGAGATCAATACTAGGTTAAGCAGTTTATCCATTGGCATTCTTTTTAAAGCCAGTGAATTATTTTAATTGAAAAATATGAAAATGAAAATAATGAATAACTTATTAAAGACTTCTGTTTTATTGATTGCCTTTGCTTCCTGTTCAAAGGATGCCGCTAAAGCTACGTTAGACACTTCTTATAAGTTATTGTCTGATAAAACTTGGTATTTACAATATTCCGTTACCAACAATGGCATTTCGGACAGCACGCATTCCTATGTTGGGCAGCCTACCTATTATATTAACTATAGAAAAAATTTAAGCACACTGGATTCTGATGGATTAGAAGGCACATATTCAATGCAAGAAAATGCAAATAAATTATTAATAAATGTGATTGCAAAAACTGCCAATTTAAATGCAACCAATTATCAATATGAAGTAGTGAGTTTGGGTGCGAAAGACATGATTTTGAGTTATAAAAAAGGTACTGTTAGTACAAAATTATTTTTTAGTACAGAAAAATAATTTATAAAGACCCGCAACAAATGAAAAAGAAGCAATTATTAATTATTTATACAATCACAACATGCATTGGATTTAGTGTATTGTATGCAAATAATTGTAATGCACAACAACTTACCATGAGTAGTATGGGAATGTTAAATCATACGACAAATTTGTCAACTGCAATGAACTTTAAAAGCACCGCCAGCTGTATTGATGTACAGTCCGGTATTGCAAATTATTCCTCCAAAATAACGTATGGAGAATTTGCAATCAATTGCAATGTGGACCAAAGGTTTAATACCCTTGGTCTTAGGTTATTCCCAAATCCAGTAATAGCTAATACGAAAATAAAGTTTAGCAACACCCCTCCGATGAATGAAAATTTCAAACTTACTATTTGCAATGCAGAGGGTATGATCATGCGTATTTTAAATACAAATGGGTATCAACTGTTTCAAGGATATATAGTAAACCTAAACAATTTGACTTCAGGCACTTATATTATTAAAATTGAATCCCCCCAATTCATTGAAGCCTTAAAATTTATTAAAATTAACTAAGGCAATATCACAAAGCAATCTCAATACTTTATGAAAATTAAATTTTCAATGATACCACTAACCCTATTAGTGGCATTTTTATTTATTAGTCCGCTAAGCTCAAAAGCACAAATTCCAGGCGTGGGCATTTTTTTCCAAGCCATTGCTAGAGATAAAATGGAAAACCCAGCTAAAGACCGAAAAATTTATGTGCAAACCAGCATTGTGCCATCTATTATCAATAGTACTCCCATTTTAACCGAACTACATGTAACCAAATCCAATGACATGGGCGTGTTTAGCCTTAGTATTGGCCAAGGTAATAGAACTGGGGGTACCGCAAGTAATTTATCAACCATAGCATGGGGAAATGGTCCTTTATTTTTAAATGTAAAAATTGCCATTGAACCTGTCTCTCCTTTAACCAATTGGGATTATACTAAAGAATGGATTGATCTTGGCACCAGTCCTTTTGGGACCGTTCCCTATGCGCTATATGCAGTTAATGCAGCTAATTCATCTAATGACAATAAATTAAATATTAGTGATACTGCAAGTATGCTTGCACCCTATGCAAAATCAATCTTGTCTATAAAAAATTTTGATACCAGTTCCTTATCTAACCGTATCAATGCAAAACTGAACCTTTCGGACACGGCTACTATGCTTAGGAATTATGCCCTTGCAAATAATTTAAGCGCGCTGGCGTTTTCAGGCAATTACAACGATCTCCTTAACAAACCAGCTGCCATTGCCAATATTGTGAATACCGTAAATGGCCTTACCGGCGATGTTTTGGTAAATAAAAACACAATGGGTATTGCCAATGTGGAAAATACCACAGACGCAAACAAACCTATTTCTATACTAACCAATAGCGCACTAAATAATAAAGTGGATAAAACTGCTATTAATGCTGCCAATGGAATTCCAAGCTTGGATGCCAATACAAAAATTCCGAGCTATTTATTACCTGCTATTTCATTTACGTCTGTTACCATTGCCAATAGTACTGCTCAAATGCAAAGTATTGGTACCACTGCATTAAAAGGGACCGTAGCCGTAAGGACCGACATTAGTAAAACCTATATTTTATCTGTCAACAATTCATCCAATGTAAATGATTGGGTGGAGATACTTAACCCTGGGGCACCAGTACAAAGTGTGAATGGCAAATTATCCAATGTAAGTTTAACTACTTCCGATATTACAGAAGGAAGCAATGAATATTTCACGCAAAGTAAAGCAAGACTTGCATTAACTGCAAATGGCCCTATTAATTACAATACCGTAAGTGGGTTATTGAGTGCAGACACCAGTACGAGTAATTATAGTTTAGTAACTAGATATGCATTACAACAACAAAATATTACAACAATTGCATCTTTAAGCGGGAAAGTAAATGTGAGTGATACTATTTCATTATCCAATAGAATTAATTTAAAAGAAAATGCAGCAAATAAATCTGCAGACATAAATTTGGATGCTGCTTCTATCGTAAAATTTCCAACTAACAGTGCGGTTAAAAGATATGTGGACAGTGTTGCAATAGTTATAAATTCAAATATCGTAGCATCAAATACAGCTATTGTTTTACCAGATGCAAGTAGCTTTTCAAAAGGTATTATACAGCTTGCTGGTGATTTAAGTGGGACAGCTGCTGCTCCTATTATCGCAAACAATGCAATAAACTCAGTTAAAATAATGGATGGCGCTATTACTACAAATAAAATCCTTGACGCTTCTATCACCGATAGTAAAATTGCAACTGGAATTAGTACTAGTAAGGTTGGATTAGGCAATGTAAATAATACAAGTGACCTTAATAAACCCATAAGCACCCTTACACAAAACGCATTAAATACAAAGTTAACCAGTAGTGATACCGCTGCCATGCTTAGTAATTACTTAACGAGCATTCAAACATTAGGTACCAATAAATTAAACATCAGCGATACATCAGCTATGCTGAGTGCTTATTTAACAAGTACTCAAAATTTAAACGTAAACAAGCTTAACAAGACTGACACCGCTGCCATGTTGAGTAACTACTTATCAAGCATCAATATTTTAAATAGTATAAAACTTAATAAAAGTGATACTGCTGTGATGTTAAGCAACTATCTAGTGAATATTCAATCATTAGGTACCAATAAATTAAATATTAGCGATACCGCCGACATGTTGATTGCTTATCGAAATTATCAATCAAACTTAAATAATGACAAATTAAATAAGTCGGATACTTCTACCATGCTTAGTAATTACTTGTCAAGTATCAATAATTTAAGTAGTGTAAAGCTTAACAAAAGCGATACAGCAGCCATGCTTAGTAATTACTTAACTGCCTTAAATTCTAAAGAACGTATTTCAAATAAATCAAACGATGCAACGCTTGGAGGCGGCAGTCCGAGTATTACGCTATATCCTACACAGGCGGCAATAAAACAATACATAACTAACAATGCTGGTTCCGGAAGCATTAGTGCTACTAGCTTAGTGGGAGTGGTTCCTATTGCCAATGGCGGTAGCGGTCAATCAACTGCTAATGCAGCTTTTAATGCACTTGCACCGAGTCAAACCAGTAATAGTGGAAAGTATTTAACAACGGATGGCACAAACGCCAGTTGGGCAAGTGTAACTACACCATGGGGAACATTAGGCAATACAGGCATGGTAGATGGCACTAACTTTATTGGAAACAAAGATGCACAACCCCTTAATTTTAGAGTAAACAATATCTCTGCAGGCCGCGTGGATGCGTCGGATGTAATTGGACAAACCTCATTAGGTTATGGTGCAGCATCTAATACTGTAAAAGATTTAAATTTATTATATGGATTAAAGAATACAGCAATAGGTTATCAATCATTAAATCGTACCTATTATGGAAAAGAAAATACGGCAATTGGATATCAAGCTTTGGTGAATGAAACAAGCGGATCAG
>CANHIR010000082.1 GCA_947461015.1 Bacteroidota bacterium
CCATTGGGTGGGTATATTAAAAAGACCAATTTGATCCCTGGTTTATATGTTAAAAAAGGAGCTGTATTAGCGACGCTAGAAGATCCGTCTTATATTCAATTACAGCAGGATTATTTAACTGCTATAAGTAAATTATCTTATTTAGAGGCGGACTATAATAGACAAAAAAGTTTGAATGAGACTAAGGTAACAAGTGATAAGGTTTTCCAAAGCGCAAAAAGTGATTTTGAAAGTCAAAAGTATCTAGTAAAATCACTAAGTGAAAAATTAAAACTATTAGGATTAAATCCATTAACCTTAAATGAGCATACTATTTCTGGGTCCATTAATTTTTATTCGCCAATAAATGGGTATGTGTCAAAAGTGAATGTAAATATTGGTAAATATGTTAGTCCAACGGATATTTTATTTGAAATTATTGATCCATCCGATTTGCATTTAAGACTTACGGTACTTGATAATGATGCTTCTAATTTTAATATTGGAAATACGGTAAAGTTTTATGCAAATAATCAGGTAAATGAAAAGTATATTGCGCATGTGGCTGTGATAACACCAAATATAACTGAAGAAGGCACAACCGATGTGCATTGCCATTTAGAAAATGAAAAAATTAAATTGTTTCCAGGAACCTTTGTGAATGCAGAAGTTGAATTAAATAATATAAAGGTTAAAGCTTTGCCAGAGGAAGCCATTGTAAAGTGGCAAAATAAAGACTTTGTTTTTGTTAAAACGGCAGAACTCATTTATAAGTTAGTACCCGTGGTAACAGGAGAAAATACAAATGGTTATGTTGAAATTAAAACAGACTTAAGCAATCAAAAAATTGTTATAAAGAATGCATTTACATTGCTTATGAAGCTTAAAAATAACGGAGAAGAGTAAGCGTTCACTTAAACTTTATCAATTTCAAAATAAGCAATACTGCCACCTACCCAGGTGGCATTTGCATTGTACCCAACACCAATCATTTTGCCTTTGCTTAAGCGCGCTAGGTTACACGTTGCTATGTAGGTTTTGGATACATGATCCCAAAAGTAAAATAGGCGAATTTCTGCTTTTGCAGGACCCGTTGGTGTCTCAATTATGGAGGCGTAATTTACTTTTTCCTGTAGGATCCAATTTTCTGGATCTTTTATGGCATTAATGTCTTGAGGTTGAATATCAATAATTACCCCTTGTCCGGCATAGGAGAACAAAGGCTTTAACACATAATTTGTTACATCCAATGGGATGTCTTTGATCTCTGATAAAAATTGCGTTTTGGGTACCGCATCATTTTTTAAAAAGGGCAGCAGGTATTTACTAATCCGATAAAAGTGATTTGGGTGGGTGACCCATTCTACATTAATGTCTCCTAATAATAATTTTCCTTTTGCTTGTATTTCCTGGGTTTGTTTATCTAGTTCATCCCAAACAATTCTATTGTATATTCTTTCTATTTTATAAGAAACGCCGTCTCTTTTATAAAAAAGTTTGTTATCCGTAACAAAAATTTCACTCAAGCAGACAATGGGTATATCCAATAATTGTTGTGTAATGTAAAAGTCAATTTTTGTCTTTTGATCATGTGGAAATAATTCCAACAACACCGTATGTTTATTTTGGCCCCCCTTAATGAGGTTGGTTAAATGGGATAAATAACTACTTTCATTAAAACCATTTAAATACGGGCTATAATCCGAGGGGATTTCAAAATTTTTAACAAAAGCTTTATGATGTAAGTATTCAAAAGCAAATAGAGAAGGGAAACCTTGTAGCTCAATTAATTTTGGAAAAACTCCGTTTGATGCATCTTCACAAATGGCAAAGTCCATTACGATGCATTCGGGTAGGTCAGATTCACCTGCAGGTGTTGATACATGCTTGAATGAATTTTCAGTGTCAGCTTTGTAGGTTGGGCCAGTGATAAATTTGCAAATTTCATTACCAGCATCTAATAATTTTTTTTTGGTTTGTGCGTCAACAAATACAGGGGTTTCTGCCAATCTAAATGCAATGGTATTGGGGAAGTTTTTTTCAATATCAGTAATCATTTGCTGATACTCTTGATCCGTGTAGGATTTATTAAAAGTATTTCTGATTGATTCAATCATGATGGAATGGCTTTATCCAAAAAATTAGGAATCAAATTTGTATAGGTAGCATGAATGGGAGAATTTTCATCTAATTGATCCATAATACCTTCCCATTTTTCAACGCCAAATTCATTTATAATGTTTTCTTTGTTTGCTGCATCGTTAAAATACACAATCAGTTCATTTACTTCCGCTTCGGGATGAAACTGAACTCCATATATTTTTTCGGAAAACTTAATGGCCATGATAGCTCTCTCCAAGGCAATAGTGGGCCTTATTTTTTCCAATGCCATGATTTGAGCACCCATTTTTTTAATTTTTTCATCATTGGGCGCAATAATTTGGTAGGTCCTACTTTCAAAACTGTAAAATGTTTCCTGTAAACCATTGAATAGGTCATCCGCTAATAATCCATGCACAGGCAGTATTCCTATTTGTCTAGATTTTCTAAGACATACATTACCAAGTTCAAAATGCCTACATGCAATTTGGAAACTATGACAAATTAAAAATACAGGTTTTTGAATGGCACACATTTCTTCCAGCCATTTAGTGAAGGACTGGTCCCATATTTCATGTATGCTGTCTAATGGCGAACCAGGACCGCCAGTAGAAATGTATATGTCATAGCTGTTGTCTGGAATTTCATTCTTCCCTCTTGTATTAAATACGTTATAGTCAATTTGAATATTTCTAGACCTACTCCAATTATGAACAATAGTATAAATACAACGCATGCCTATATTAGGTGCACCGTCGTACATATCTAATATAGCAATTTTGATGGGGGAGGTTCCCATTATAAATAACTTAGGTTTGTTTTAGGGCTCAATTGTAAAAGGGTTTCATACATTAACTGAATGGTGTCAACAATATCTTTTTTATGGATCATTTCCACCGTAGTATGCATATATCTTAAAGGAATAGATATCAAAACCGAAGGACAACCATCATTTGCATAAGCAAAACTGTCTGTATCTGTTCCAGTGCTTCTGCTCAAGGTTCTAAATTGAACTGGTATTTTTTTAGCTTTTGCCGTTTCCTCAACAATAGCCAATAATTTATTATGGATGGCAGGTGCATAAGCCAATGAAGGCCCTTTGCCACATTGAATATCACCTTCTATGGCTTTATTAATCATTGGAGTATGGGTATCGTGCGTAACGTCTGTAACAATGGCAATATTTGGTTTAATTCTACGTGCAATCATTTCAGCACCCCTTAATCCAATTTCTTCTTGTACCGCATTAACAACATATAAACCAAAGGGAAGTTTCTTTTTATTTTCTTTCAACATTCTAGCAACTTCGGCAATCATAAATCCACCCACTCGGTTGTCAAATGCGCGACCAATAATAAAATCATTTGCCAATTCATCAAAACCTTCTTCATAGGTAACTACTGCACCAATATGTATGCCTAATGCTTCTACTTCTTTTTTAGATCTAGCGCCACAATCTAAGGTAAGGTTGTCTACTTTTGGTTGTGGTTCTTTTTGTTCAGGATTGCTTAATCGGGTGTGAATGGCTGGCCATCCAAATACAGCTTTAACAGGGCCTTTTTTGCCATGAATCCAAACACGCATGCTTGGTGCAATTTGATGATCTACTCCGCCGTTTCTTTTTAAATAAATTAAACCCTGATCACTAACATAATTTACAAACCAACTGATTTCATCGGCGTGTGCTTCAATCACCACTTTAAATGGGGCATCTGGGTTTATTACACCCACTGCAGTTCCGTAAGGGTCTGTAAAAGTAGTATCTACATATTTAGATAGGTAGTTCAACCAAAGTTTTTGACCACTGGATTCAAATCCAACAGGGGATGCGTTATTAATATATTCTTTTAAGAAAGTGTATGCATTTGCATTAATCATTTCTTTTTTTGAGCCAGACTTTGCAGTTTTATTCGTTGATTTTACTGATTTGCTAATTGCTTTTGCCATAAAATTGAGGTTTAAATTTATCCTGTGCAAGATACTACATATTGCATTTATAATTTAGCCCCTTTTTCCTAATATTATTGATACTTTTGCGCATACAATTGCCTGTATATGAACACGCCTTTTGACGTTGATATTTTATGGAACATGCCTGCACCTGCTTTTTTAGCATCGGCTAAGCAACTATGTGTTTTTCAGGCGCAAAACAATCCTGTATACAAGCAATGGATTCAGTTATCAAATCAGCCCATCACTTCAATAGAGCACATTAATACAATACCATTTTTACCCATTTCATTTTTCAAAAATCAAGATGTATTTATTGGGGAGCGTCCAGCTACTTTATTTGAGAGTAGTGGAACCACACAGGACGTTGTAAGCAAGCATTGGGTGAAAGACACCGATATTTATGAAACCAGTTTTTTACAATGCTTTGAGCGTTTTTATGGCAATCCCAATAAATATTGTATAATAGGATTATTGCCTTCCTATTTGGAGCGCAAGCACTCCTCTTTGGTGTACATGGTAGACAAGTTAATTCAGTTATCTAATCATCCTCAGAGTGGGTTCTATCTAAACGAATTTGAAAAATTAGACCAAGTATTAAAGCAATTAGAAGCGAATAAAGTCAACACCTGGTTTATTGGAGTTAGTTTTG
This sequence comes from Bacteroidota bacterium, assembly GCA_947461015.1. Classification (GTDB taxonomy): domain Bacteria; phylum Bacteroidota; class Bacteroidia; order Chitinophagales; family Chitinophagaceae; genus Sediminibacterium. The sequence continues at coordinate 4,682 of CANHIR010000082.1, forward strand.
GTTTAATTGATTTTTGTACCGCTTTCCCTCAGCAATTAAAATATGCGACAGTAGTTGAAACAGGGGGGATGAAAGGAAGAAAGGAGGAGTTAACTAAAGATGCTTTACATAGTTTATTGAAAAGTAATTTAGGAGTGGATACCATTCATTCGGAATACGGAATGACCGAATTGTTAAGTCAGGCTTATTCTTTGGGGGATGGAATATTTAAATGTCCTCCCTGGATGAAAGTATTGGTAGGGGAGCAAGAGGATCCAACTGTATTGAAATTAAAGGGGAGAGGTATTTTACATATCATTGATTTAGCCAACATATATAGTTGTGCCTTTATTGCAACACAGGATATGGGAGAAGTTTTTGAAGACGGAAGTTTTCAAGTACTTGGCAGAGCAGACAATAGTGATAGAAGAGGGTGTAGTTTGCTCGCCATCTAACTTGAAAAAATCAACCCTTTAAAATTTTTTCAATTTCAAGCATATATAACTTATTCAAATCATAATTATACTGCCTTTTGTCAGACTGATCCCTATTTTTAATTATCAATGGTTCCTTCTCTTGCGTTGCCATTTTAAACTTCTGGTTTATTTTTATAAAGTGATCACTTCTGCTTTTGTTTTGGGTAAGTGTATCTTTTTGTTGAACACCTATAATTTTATTAATAGTTTTGGTAGAAACTTCTTCTCCTTTTAAATTGCTTTGATATAAGACCTCAATTAATTCTTTCTCAACAATAGTAATTGATTGATAAAAATTTTGGTATAGAAAAGCAACTACTTCTTTTGGCATTTTTTTATTTTTATTAAACTTTTTGAATAAGCCTAAAAAAATAATCAGCAACAATACGCCTAACATCAAAATCGTTTTGTTTTTCGTTAAAAAAGCAGTGCTCATTTCAATGAACGACAAGTTGTTTGTATAAATTTGAATCGTTTTTTCGTTATTTAAAGCCTTAAAATCAATTGTATTTTTACTCCATGTTAAAGAATCAGTATTCATCACCTTCATAAAATACAAATCATTCCCAAGATTAAATTGAAAGCCTACTTCTAACCCTCTTTTATCATTGTTATAAGTGCTTAACCAGGCTTCTCTTAATCTACTATTTTCACTAGGACTAAAACTTCCTAACTTATTTGCTTCAAAATCTACCCAGTAAAAATCCAGTTGACTTTGAAATATGTATAAATTATTTACGTGTAATTCAAGTTCGTGGGTATGTTTTAAACCAAAAATTTTTTTAAATGCTGGTGTAAGTTTACCTAGTGTATTCCATCTTTTGGAATTAAAATCATAAATATAACAGCTGTCTGTAGCTTCGGTTTCAAAAGAACTTGGATAGTTAGGATAATAGTAAGCGTTTGTTACATATAGTTTAGGATCCTTTCTGTTGCCATCAAAATGCATGGCTGCATCCTTTTGTTCATCAAAATAGGTTTGTACTGGTCTATTTGCTTGTACAAGTTCCCATTGCTTGGTTAAAGGACTAAAATAGGTAATAATACCTCTAATTTGCCAAAAACCTAAACCACCAATTTGAAAAAGGGTATCCTTGATGAAGAAATTTTGTGCAAAAAAATTAGTACCAGAATGTGTTGTTTGATCAATTCTAAGTAGGGAAACTTTATTATTTTGTTGTACGGCTTTATATACCCTACCTGTCCCTAAGGGTTGTATATAAACTTCCTTTCCCTTTTTGAGCACATTGGAATTTGTAAAAAGTCCATTTTCCAAGCCAAAATTAAAAGTATTATTTAATGTAAAGCTGGTATTATTTATGGTATCACTCAATAAAAACTCAAGTAACTTAATTTCATGTCTTTTTAATGGGTTACTTTCCTTTTGTGCATGTAAAGGTTGTAGTAAGTTGGTCAGCAATAATATGAGTATGATTTTCTTCATGCGCTTTATTGAAAATCAAAAGTAGTTAAAAAATACAATAAGAAATTTACTTATTTGTTAATTAACAAATAATATATATTATAAATATATAAAAGATTATAAATGATTTATATAAATCAAAAAAATATTTTTCACACCTTTGATTATGTAAATTAGAAAATAAACTAATTGTTTATTGCATATTTACGATACTAAACTAAGCTGGTTTTATTTTAAATTAAAGAAATATTAAATATATAAAAAATATTATCCTTTGGGGGAAGGATAATCGGGGTGGTGGGGATTCGTCTCTGTCACCCCAACTTTTTTAAACTGCCTCCTTTTTATGAATAAGCAGTACGCCTAATATAACAAGGGCGGTTCCCAATAACTGTTGCCAAGTAAAAGCTTCCCCTAAAATCCAATTGGCCTGAAATAAGGTGGCTACAGGCCCTATGCTGGTAATTATTGCCAAATTGTTACTGCCCAATCTTTTCATCCCAGCACTTAATAAAAAAGAGGGGATTACGGTGGCAAGCATGGCCAATGCTATTACAAACCAAAATATATTGGAAGGAATAACATAGATAAGGTGCTGAAATGATCCCTTTAAGCTGTTTTGAATAATGTAGTGTATAAAAATGCCAAAACTTGCAGCAATCATGGCTACGCTTGTAAATAAGCTCGCACCCATCACGGGTACTAATTTACCAGTTCCTACTAAATAGAATGCATAGGTAATGCCACATAACAATACCATCAAGGAACCATAAACAAATAATTGAGTGTTGGGCATTAAATGTAATTCTCCCCAGTAGGCAATACCTATTCCTAAATAGGTAATTAAAATAGAAATAAATTGCCTTTTGGTGATAGCCACTTTAAATATCCATTTATTAATCATCACTGCTAATGTGGGATATACAAACAATATGATTCTTTCAATTCCAGCACTCACATATTGCAAGCCAATAAAATCAAATAAGCTACTCATATAGTAGCCAAGTAACCCCATGGCGATGGCCCATAAATAATGGGTACGGGTAATGGATCCTTTATACTTTGATTTGTATATGAATAAAACAATCAAATAAAAAGGAAATGCAATTAACATCCGCAACATGAGTAAGGTTGTGGCGTCAATAGCAGTTTCTTTAAAACAAAGTTTTATCCAAATTGCTTTTGTAGAAAATAAAATTGTTCCTAGAACAGCAATTAAAAAACCCTCATGATATGATAATTGTTTTTTTATACGGCAACATTAAAATCCCTCAAAGCGTCATTTAAACTGGTCTTTAAGTCGGTACTTGGTTTGCGTTGACCAATAATTAAAGCACAGCTAACTTGGTAATCACCTGCAGGGAAGCTTTTTTTATAAGAGCCTGGTATTACAACGCTTCTTGCAGGAACTCGCCCTTTGTATTCAATGGGAGTATCTCCACTAACATCTATTATTTTAGTGCTCTTTGTTAATACCACATTCGCACCCAATACGACTTCTTTTTCCAAATGTACCCCTTCTACCACAATACATCTGCTACCAATAAAACATCCATCCTCTACAATTACTGGGCTGGCTTGCAATGGTTCTAAAACACCCCCAATGCCTAC
>CANHIR010000083.1 GCA_947461015.1 Bacteroidota bacterium
CCAAAGTCCATTACTTTAGGAAAATTTAACTTTAAAAAGTCGGTAACCACTAAACCCAAATCGGTAGGAGAGAGTTTATTCTTTTCGGCACCTGTGATTTCAGAAGATTGTTCTGTAATTATTTCGTCCTTATGATTAAGCGATAATATTTGATAAATTCTTTTTATGCCTTCTTTTTCTCTTTTTTCAACATAATTACGCTTTATAATAGTAGAAATAGTGGGTGCATAAGTAGAAGGTCGCCCAATGCCTAGTTCCTCTAATTTTTTCACCAAGCTTGCTTCCGTATAACGAGAGGCTGCTCTGCTAAATCGTTCTAATCCAGTCATGCTTAAAAAATCCAGTACTTGACCTTTTGCTAATGGAGGTAAAATTGCCTCTGCATTTTCGTCATCCTCATCAACATCATCGTCATCCTTTCCTTCTAAATATACCTTTAAGAAACCGTCAAATTTCATTACCTCTCCACTTGCAGTTAAGGTTTCTTTGTTGGTGGAAATTTCAATTTTCGCAGTAGTTTTTTCAAATTGTGCATCACTCATTTGAGAAGCGATTGTACGCTTCCAAATTAATTCATATAAACGATTTGTATCTGCGTCGTCTACCTTAGATTCATTCATGTAAGAAGGTCTAATTGCCTCATGCGCTTCTTGTGCACTTTCATTTTTATTTTTAAACTTACGTGGTTGAAAATAGTTGGCGCCAAAGCTTGAAGTAATCTCAGATTTGATTGCATCCATTGCTGTTTCACTTAAACTTATACTATCTGTTCTCATGTAAGTAATCTTACCACTTTCATATAATTTTTGTGCGAGCAACATTGTTTTACTTACGCCATATCCTAATTTTCTAGAAGCCTCCTGTTGTAATGTTGAGGTGGTGAAAGGTGCTGATGGCGTACGTTTCCCGTCTTTTACTGAAACGTCTTTCACTGTATATTTAGCACCCTTACATTCGTTCAGGAATTTTTCTGCAGCGCCAGCAGTAGTTAATTTCTGAGGACCATCTGCTTTGAATTTTACTTTCTTATTGTTAATATCAAGGGCAGTAAATAAAGCATTTACTTTAAAAACACTTTCTGGAATAAATTGATTAATCTCTCTTTCTCTTTCAGCAATTAATCTTACCGCAACGCTTTGCACACGACCTGCACTTAAGCTTCTTTGCATACCTATTTTACGCCACAACACAGGGCTCAATTCAAATCCAACAATTCTATCTAATATTCTTCTTGCTTGTTGGGCATCTACCAAATCCATATTAATTAATCGCGGATTGGCGATGGCTTTTTTAATTGCAGGGGCTGTAATTTCATGGAATACAATACGCTTAGTTTTCTTAGGATCTAATCCTAATACTTCTGCCAAATGCCAACTAATACTTTCTCCTTCACGGTCCTCATCCGATGCAAGCCAAACCTCTTTTGCCTTTTTGGTCATGGATTTTAATTCCTTCACCACTTTCTCTTTTTCGGCAGAAACAGTATATCTGGGTGCAAACTTGTTTTTCAAGTCTATTCCCATATCGTTTTTCTCTAAATCACGAATATGACCATAGCAACTTCTCACTTCAAACTCTTCACCTAAGATTTTCTCAATGGTCTTTGCCTTAGCAGGCGACTCAACGATAAGTAAGTTTTTTGACATAATAGTCAACCGCTCCTACGGGATTTTTATATTGAAAATCAGCACATTATGAAAAATTGACAGATGGCTTTGAAAAGACACAAGTTCATTTCTCGTGATGCAATATTAGCGTATAAGACTTAAAAAATAAAAATCATCTAAATTAAGCACTTAAAAATGCCACTATTTGGTCAACTATTTCGGGTGTTTTATATACTTTATTATGTCCTAATCCATTGGTAATCAGGAATTTAACATTTTCTGATGCTTTTTGCTTAAATTTTTCTAAATCTTTATATGGACAAACCCGGTCTCCTTCATCATGTACCCAAAGCACTTTTCCTTTATAATGCTCAATTGCCCTATCCGCTTCAAAATAAATAATAGGCAAATTTGTTTGCTTCCCAATTTCTGCTAAAAATGCAGCTTTAATGGTCTCAGAAAAGTGCATCATGGTAAAGTAATTGTCAAAAGTGGTGGTGGTTTTGGTGGCTGGAGCAATGAGTACAAATTTATGGTTTTCGGGGTTTTCAATAGTTTCCGCTATCATCGCCAGTGTTATGCCACCAAGGGAATGGCCTATAAAGTGATCAATGGGTCCAAAAGCATTTATTATTTTTTCTATGGCTTCTTTATAAATAAGGATATTAATATACTTGCCTTCGCTTTTTCCATGTCCAGGCGCATCAAATCCAATGACCCTAAAGCCTTGTTTTAATAATGCTTGAACATACTGCTCAAATTTATAAATGTAACTAGCGTATCCATGACATATTAATATAGTTTTACCATTTGGATGAGAAGCTTGCCATTCGTATCCATTTAATGTGATTGCTTCATCAAATTTTAAAGTAAGCGACTTTGCCTGATTAAAAATTGCTGGGGCCTTTGCTTTTTTAAATTTTGGATAAGGAGTGCAAAATAATTTAAAGGCAAGTTTGCCGGCTACTGAAGGAGAAAGGCTGCCAATTGTACGAAATTTCGTCCTTAAATATTGTAGATACATTCTCTCCGAAAAGCCAAGCTTTGCCATATTCACAGGTTTATTTGCAAAGATAGGCTGCTGTAGGCTGTTGCTTTTTATTTTTTTTGTATTTCGACAAAAAAAAGCCTTGCTTCAAGGCAGTTTAAAGCTATTTTTGCAAAAACAGATTAGTTAACTTATGTGTGCACTTAAAATTAATTTTGAACAAAAGGGATTAGATCCTGTAGTATTGGAAAAGGTTACGGTAGGGGATAGTTTATTAGAAGTATTGTTAGATGCAGGTATAGAACTTCACCATAACTGTGGTGCAGTTTGTGCATGTAGTACTTGCCATTTATATGTTAAGAAAGGGATGGAATATTTAGAAGCACTATCTGACAGAGAGGAAGATTTTATTGACAGAGCGGTAAGCCCTCGCATTGAATCCAGATTAGGGTGTCAATGTATTATACAAGAAGGTGCTGGCGAAATAGAAGTAACGCTTCCTGACCAAACACAGTTTTTAGGGGAGTAGTCTCTAATAGCATATTTAAATTAAAAGCGAAAAATAAAAATACATGACGCAGTTTGAACCACCCATTTATTGGAATGATCACGAAGACATCGCACAAAAATTATATGAAAAGTTTGGAGACGATTTTACAGAATCTAAAATTTATAGAGTTCGTTTTACCGATTTATTAGATTGGGTTTTGGCTTTGCCTCATTTTGAAGGCAAAAAGGAAGAATCCAATGAAGGACACTTGGAAATGATACAAAGTGCTTGGGTATATGAATGGCGCGATAATCAAAAATAGAAATACTTTACACTGTTAAATGAAAATCCCTTGTTAGAAAACTTAAAAAACATAAGCTGCTTTATTTTTGACGTTGATGGTGTTTTAACCAATGGTGATGTAATTGTTATGCCCAATGGTATTTTAGTAAGAAAAATGAATATCAAAGACGGTTATGCATTGCAATTGGCTATAAAGAAAGGCTATAAAGTTTGGATTATTTCTGGGGGCAACTCGGTTGAAGTGCAAGAACGTTTACAAAAATTAGGCGTTAAGGAAGTGCATATGGGCGTTAATGATAAGCGTTCCCTAGTTAAAAAATTAGTAGCGGAACATCATGTGCAATTAGATAGTGTATTATATATGGGTGATGATATGCCCGACTATGAGGCAATGAAAATGGCAGGGGTTGCTGCATGTCCTAAAGATGCAGCGTTTGATATAAAAAGTATAGCCTCATATATTAGCATGGCCAATGGAGGCGAAGGTTGCGTTAGAGAAGTAGTTGAGAAGGTGCTAAAGCTAAATAATCACTGGGATTTAGAAGATCATATTCCAGCTAGATAAAATAAAACCAATATCCTTGAAGACACTTGTTTATTTTTTGCGTTTAATAAGATGGACTAATTTAGTGTTTATCTTATTAGCACAAACATTGTTTCATTATTGTATTTACAAGCCGCTATATCCAACTGCGGTTGCCAAAGTTGATTTTCAATTCTTTTTAATTGTTTTATCCTGTTTGTTGATTGCCGCAGCAGGTTATATTATTAATGATTATTTCGATATAAATATTGATCAAGTAAATAAGCCCAATAAAGTAGTTGTGGGAGCTCATATTAAAAGACGTTGGGTGATTTTTTGGCATTTATTTTTGAGTGTAATGGGAATTTATGTTGCAGCTGTTGCTTTGCCATTTAGTGCCTATTGGCACATTCATTTATCTAACTTATTGACCATTTTGTTATTATGGTTTTATTCTACAAATTTTAAAAAAGAGTTTTTAGTTGGTAATGTAGTTATTGCCATTTTAACTGCATGGTCAATTGCAATTGTTTATTTTTCCAAATTCACTATCCAGCAAATAACGCATCCTGATATAAAGGAAGTGGCTAATTTTAGATTTGCAAAATTGATGGCTTTATACTGCGCCTTTGCATTTATTTTAACTTTAATAAGGGAAGCACTTAAGGACATGGAAGACATTAATGGAGATCAAAAGTTTGGATGTAAAACAATGCCCATTGTTTGGGGATTAAGACCCACAAAGGTTTATATTGCGGTATGGCTTATTGTAGTTATTGCATGCCTTGGCATTATCCAACTGTATATAATTCCATTTGGATGGTGGTATGGAATTGTATATAGTGTCCTTTTTATTATTTGGCCTTTAATATATGTATTGTCAAAGTTGAGGACTTCTTATGTTAGCAAGGATTTTAAAAAATTAAGCTTGTATATTAAAATTGCAATGTTATCAGGTATTTTGTCCATGATATTCTTTTATTTTTCATTATAAAGTATGACTCATTTTATTTTAGCATCTCAATCGCCTAGGCGAAAATCTTTATTGGAATGGGCCGAAATAAAATTTGATATTGTGGTTTCAGATAATGACGAAACCTATCCAGCTGGTTTGCCTATTAAGGAGGTGCCTGCTTTTATTGCTCAACAAAAAGCCATTGCAGTAGCTCAAAAACTTTATGGACAGACAGGGGAGGATACACAAAGTTGTATCCTAGCTGCAGACACTGTGGTCGTTTTAGATCAAAGTATAATTGGGAAGCCTGAAAACAGAGCAGCTGCAGTTGCATCTATCAAAAGCCTTGCAGGGAAAACGCATCAGGTGATCACCGGTGTATGTATTTTGTACCAAGGAAAAATGGAAAGTTTTTCTGAAATCACAGATGTTCGTTTTCATCCGTTAACCATGGAACAAATTGAATATTATGTGGACACTTACAAGCCTTATGATAAAGCGGGTGCCTATGCCATTCAAGAATGGATTGGTGTTGTAGGTATAGAGCGCATTGATGGCGATTTCTATAATGTAATGGGATTGCCGGTGAGTAAGTTGCTACAAAAAATTAAGCAGTTGGGTCTTTTATAACCAATGAAAGGCAATATCTAATGCAACGTCTGGATGCAAACTTCTTTCAACTGGACAGGTTCTTGCAACACGCTCTAGTATTTCTTTTGTTTTATCATCTAAGCTTAATGCAGGAATGGTTACATGCGCTATAATTTTTCCAATTCTTCTTGGATCAGATACCATTACTTTAGTTACTTCTACTTTAGCACCGTCTAATGCAATGTCCATGGTCTCTGCTTTAATGCCCATTGTCGTAATCATACAAGCACCTAATCCAGTTGCAATTAAATCCGTTGGTGAGAATCTTTCTCCTTTTCCTTTATTGTCAGTAGGTGCATCCGTTTCTATTGCGGATCCACTTTGCAAATGAAGGCAGGTGGTTCTTAGGTTAGATTCGTAGGTAACTGTTGCAGTCATAATAAGGATTTTAGGTATTTATGATTTTGGTAAAATTACAATATTATTCCCCTTCAATCTTGTATTTTTGCCAAGTTAATTTAGAACATATGCAAGAGTTGCCCATCTTAAATGCGGATACCACAGAACGTTTAAAAAAGCCCGATTGGTTAAGGGTCAAATTGCCTATTGGTGAAAGCTATAAGCATGTTAGAGGTTTAGTGGACAACCATAAATTGCATACCATTTGTGAAAGTGGCAATTGTCCAAATATGGGAGAATGTTGGGGCGAAGGAACAGCTACTTTTATGATTCTTGGTAATATATGTACAAGAAGTTGCCAGTTTTGTGCGGTAGCTACCGGAAGACCTAAACCAGTTGAATGGGATGAACCTCAAAGAGTAGCGGAAGCCGTGTATTTAATGAAAGTAAAACATGCAGTGTTAACCAGTGTGGATAGAGATGAACTTCCAGACGGAGGTTCTATAATTTGGGCTAATACCATAAAAGCAATAAAAGCATTAACACCTGAAACAACCTTAGAAACTTTAATTCCTGACTTCAGAGGCATACAAGAACAAATAGATCGAATTATAGAAGCGGCTCCGGAAGTAGTGAGTCACAATATGGAAACAGTAGAGCGCAATACAAGACGTGTTCGTGTGCAAGCAAAATATGATCGCAGCTTGGGTGTATTGGAAGCATTAAAAAAGGGAGGGCGTCGTACCAAAACAGGACTCATGTTGGGTATTGGTGAAGAGAAGCATGAAGTAATACAAACCATGAAAGACTTGGTAAATGTGGGATGCGATGTGCTTACATTGGGTCAATATTTACAACCAACCAAAAAGCATTTACCTGTACAACGTTTTGTACACCCCGATGAATTTGCGGAACTAAGACAAATTGGGTATGAATTGGGATTTGATTATGTAGAAAGCGGCCCATTGGTGCGCTCGTCTTATCATAGCGAAAAGCATGTAATTGCAGGATGGGGTAGAAACAAGTGGTTGGAAGAACAAGCAAATAAATAAACTAGCAATAATCGTATTATAACAAAGGCCTCGAAATTTCGAGGCCTTTGTTATATAAGTACATTAATAATGATAATGCATTTTCAATTGCTATTCCCACATTAAAGCGGAGGCACCTAAAATGGCAGCGTCTGATTCTTTCAAATGACTAAATAATATTTTTACTTTATTTTCAAATATTTCAATCACATTGGCTTCCATGTGTTCTCTGGTTGGTTTAAGGATTAAATCACCAGCCTTTGTTAATCCACCAAATAAGATGATGGCTTCCGGACTTGAGAACATTACAAAGTTGGCAAGTGACATACCCAGAATTTTTCCAGTAAATTCAAATACTTCTTTAGCCACTTCATCATCTTGTTGAGCGGCTTCAAAAACATCCTTAGAAGTAATTTTATCAATTGGAATATTTCTTAATAAACTAGGTCTATCGGTTTGCTTTAAAATTTCTATGGCAGATTGCGCAACGCCAGTAGCGGATGCATAACTTTCTAAGGAACCTTTTTTGCCTGTACCTACATGTAATCTTCCATCAGGAATAATAATAGTGTGCCCTAGTTCACCAGCAAATCCATCATGCCCATAGATTAGCTGACCGTTAGCAACGATACCGCTGCCCACTCCTGTACCTAAGGTAATCATGATAAAATCTTTCATACCTTTAGCCGCGCCATACATCATTTCACCTACGGCTGCAGCATTTGCATCGTTGGTTAATTTAACGGGTAGTTTAAATTTATCCTGTAACATTTTTGCAAATGGGATAATTCCTTTCCAAGGCAAATTTGGTGCGTATTCAATAGTGCCAGTATAAATGTTCCCGTTGGGTGCACCTACACCTATTCCTTTAATACGACCCACGCCACCTACTTTCTCAATTAACTCAGAAAGTTTTTCATGTAGTTCATCAATATAAGTATGCACTTGTTCATGCGTATTGGTAGCCATGGAGCTAGAATGCAATACATTGCCATCCTTGTCCACGATACCATATTTAGTGCCTGTACCACCTATATCAACTCCAATCACATATGAATCCATTGTTCAAATTTTATTAGTTTATTAATGGCCACCACTCACTTGAGCGTCAAAATCAAAACCTTGTTTTTTTAATACTGTTTTAAGTTTTAATGCAATCAAAGCAAGTATTGCAAAACAAACTGCAGCTAATATATAAGATTGATGCATC
>CANHIR010000084.1 GCA_947461015.1 Bacteroidota bacterium
TAATCAGAAGTTGGGCATGATAGAAGGCGAAAGAGATGACGAAGGACGTTTTATAAAACCAACAAGTAATAATTTTGCATCACCAGCAATTAGACTTTCAAGTTATGCATATATTAATCCTGTGGCGACTAGTTCGGATTTTAATGCAACCAATCCGCAAATTCCGTATCAACATATTATTCATACCAAGTATACTTTAGACAATAATATTAAATGGGGCGAGGGTAGATTAAAAGCCAATATTGCTTATCAGCGTAATCAAAGACAGGAGTTTGGCAATATAGATGATCCTGCTGAAAAAAGTTTATACTTTGATTTAGGCACTTTAAATTATTCCTTCCAATATTTATTACCAGAAAAAAATAACTGGAAACATACCATTGGTGTAAATGGAATGCAACAGGAAAATAAGAACAAGGGCGTAGAAGTATTAATTCCTGCTTATAAATCTGTTGAGCTAGGATTGTTTTTTTATACGCAAAAAAGAGCCGGAAATTTAACCATGAGTGGTGGTGCGCGCATAGATAAAAAAGGAATTGAGTTTAATGACTTAGTTGAAAACACATTACAGAAAAAGGATTACGGTGCAATGGCGGGTTCTTTTGGCATGACCTATGAAGCGGGAAATGATTTAATTTTTAAATTAAATATTGCGCGTGGTTACCGAGCGCCAAATTTATCGGAATTGGGAAGTAATGGTGCACATGAAGGAACCAATCGATATGAATATGGCAACACCAATTTAAAATCAGAAAAAAGTTTACAACTTGATTTAGGTGCAGAGTGGAGCAGTGAGCATGTATCTTTTGCAGGAAGTGTATTTTATAATCAAGTAACCGATTATATATTTTATCAAAAACTATTAGGCAATAGCGGAGCTGATTCCATAATTGTAAATGAAGATGGGGAGGAGTTTTTTGCATTTGCATACAAACAACAAAATGCGAACTTAATGGGCGCTGAATTTAATTTAGATATTCATCCACACCCAATTGACGGTTTGCATATTGAAAATACTTTTTCTTATGTAAAAGGAAGTTTTGCAGAAGCCATAGACGGCAGTAAAAACTTACCCAATATCCCATCCCTTAGATGGATTTCAGAATTCAGGTATGAGTTCAAAAACAAATCCAAGAATTTTAAGAACAGTTATGTAACCATGCAGTTGGATAATGTGGCAACACAAAACGATCCATTCACAGGTTACAATACCGAAACCAGAACACCAGGTTATCATTTATTAAACATAGGTTTGGGAACACAGTATACAAAAAAGGGAAAGCAATTGTTTAGCATTGCGCTAACTGCTCAAAATATAACCGACGTTGCATATCAAAATCATTTAAGCAGATTAAAATACACTGCCGAGAATATGGCCACTGGCCGTATGGGCGTATTTAATATGGGACGCAACTATAGTTTAAAACTAAATGTGCCTTTACAGTTTGATTAGGGGATTAAACTTTATAGGACATTAACCATCTAAATATATATGAAGTTGATCAATAAGATATTTTTAAGAGGTAGTGCTGGTATTGTCATTCAATCCTTGTTGCTTTTTTTGACAATTAACATCCTTAGCTTATTGGGGTTATTTATTTATATGCCAAGGGCTATTTTCTATTTTGAATATGCGCTAGTACTTTTCTTAATTATTTATTTTAACAAACCCAAACTCGCCTATGTCGTATTTGTGATTATACTACTGTTGGATTTTTTTGATGCATTTTCAAGTGTTTATTTATTCAATGTATTTGAATTTTTAAGAAATTTCAAATACTTGTTTTTATATAAAATATCTTTTTTTCAAATTTTAATGGTGCTTGTATTTATTCTTGCCTTAATCATTATTTATAAGCTTATTATAAAATTAAACGACAGTATACAAGTAAATAAAAAAGTTGCTTTAAAAACGATGTTATTGGTTTATGCAATAATTTTTGTATTAGATCTTTTGAATGGATCAAATAAAATCACCGACAATCATTCTTCTTGGAAAATTACAAATAAGAATATAGCTAGTTTTATTACGAAAAACTATATTTATTATTTTGAACAATTATTTTCAATCAATGCAAATAAAGTAACTAAGTATTCCGAACCATCGCCCGTTTTCAAATACCTTAAAAATGACAATACAAATAGCGAAATGGTTATTATTGTTGAATCCTGGGGCTTGATAAATGATTCGCTTATAAGAAATCAAGTGCGACAATTTATAAACCAAAAAATAGTTGAAAAAGGGTTTACGTTCAATTGGGGTATGACTTCATTTAGTGGAAGTACTACCTCGGCTGCGTTAAAACAATTTTTGAATTTAAAAGGGTATTACAATTATTTTTTAAATAAAACATCTTTAAGCACAGGAGACTCCTCGTTGTTTGATATTAAAAACACCCAAGGATATCATACTGCGGGATTTCATTCTTATACTGGAAAAATGTTTGCACGGTCAACTTGGTGGCCAAATATTGGTATGCAAAATGTATATTTCAGAGAAAATTATTTAGCCGAACATTTAAATGAACCTAATTCAATACAGGAGGAATCTCCATTCCCTGCTATCAAAGACGAATTAATGTTTGACTACTTATTAAATAAAACAAGGGGTCCCCAAAAAGAGTTTGCCTATTTTTTAACGGTTAATAGTCACCTTCCCTTTCGTTATAAAACAGCTACTATTTATCCCACACTGACTAACCAAATAAATAATTTGCAAATTTCTGACGAAGCTAAAAGTCAGTTAATGTTTATATATGAACAATTATATTACTATATTGATAAATTGGCTAAAAGCAAGTTTAAGCGGATCATTATAATGGGTGATCATGTGCCACCGTATATAAATATTAATGATCGCCATTTTTATAACGACCAAAACGTTCCTTATTTGTATTTACGGAAAGACTAGCAATGGACCGTATACGTTAAAACATAATAATTTAATTTAATATCAAAAATTAAAGGCAAAAAGCCTATTTTTACAGAGAGTAAAGCAATTATAAGTTAATAACTTATTGATTTTCAATATAATAATGTATTTGGACATTTATGCCTGAAAAAATTCAATTAGTGGATGTTATGGATACCGGTAAAAAGGTAGTACGTCATATATTGGCACAATATAAGATGATCCTTATTGTCACCTTCCTAACTACTTTACTTGCTACATGCTATGGATTACTGCAACCAGCTAAGTATAAGGCAGTTGCTACCTTTATATTAGAGGACAAGTCCAGTAATAAAGGGGGTTTAGGTGCATTGGCATCACAAATAGGTATTGATATTGGTGGCATGTCAGGGGGCAATGCGGGTTTATTTGACGGAGACAATATTTTAGAAATTATGCAATCAAGAATGATTGTAGAAAAAGTATTGTTGTCAAAATTGGATAGTACTTCCAAAACCAATTACACAACATTGGCGGATTTATATTTGAATGCAAACAAAATAAATAAAAATTGGGGCAGTGATCCTAGCTTGTCTAAATTTAAAATTGACGCCAATCAGTCCAGCCCATTACAGGATTCTATTTTATTTTCATTGGTACAAAAAATTGTTAAAGAAAATTTAGTAGTAAGCAGACAAAATAAGAAAAGCTCAATTATTAGTATACAGGTAATTTCTAACAATCAACAATTTTCAAAAATATTTACGGAGCGGTTGTTAAAACAAACCAGCGATTTATATTTTGAAATTAAAACTGGAAATTTAGCCAATAATATTGCAAAGCTTCAAAACAAAGCCGATTCACTTCAAAGAAGTGTATATACGAAGTCCTATGAAGTACCTAATTTGCTCAATGCAAATACAGGTATCAAATCCTACAATGTAAGCGAGGATTTAAGTCAACGTGATAAGTCCATGGTGTATACTTTGTTTGTAGAAGTAACTAAAAACTTAGAAGCTTTAAAGCTTTCTCAAATAAATCAAACGCCTGTAATACAAGTATTGGATATGCCTAAATTGCCTTTAGTGAATCAGGTATACCCATTGTATTTATTCATATTAATGGGCGTAGCAATTGGCATTGTGCTTTCTGTATTCATTGCTATTTATTTGATTACAGATAAAATAAAATAATTAACTGCATGCGTCGCCTTTTTTTATTAAGAGCATATGGCGATTTTGTAATTGCAATTAGGGCTATTTTAAATAGCCCGCAACCCAGCGAAACAAAAATTATTGCATCCAACCATTTCAAACCTTTGTTTGAAGCCATTGAAACGGTGTTGGATTTAAGCCTATTAGATATTGAGTTTCACGACTTTGGCATTAATCAATCCCAGTTAAATTTTTTCACCAATAGGCATTTGTTTAATAGTAGTACCATTGGTCAATTAAATAAAATTAAAAAATATTTAGACGACAATATTATTGAATATGCTTTTTTAGACGGCGAAGATTATGTTGAGCAATCCAGTAGGATAAAAGCGTTTCAATTTTTTACTAAACATAGGTTTACACCCATTGTAAAAAAGTCCAAGGTATACAATGAGTATACGTTATTTTTTAAGCCCAGTTTTAAAGAGATTGTAGTAAAAATTCCTACAGACGGTAAAATTTTAATTTTACCCGATGCGCGTATACAAAAGCGCAATTTGCCCCAGGAGTTGGTGCAAGAAATCATAAGCTTATCAAATCAAAAAAATTATCCTGTACAGGTTGCTTATTTTAAAAGAGTGAGTCAGGTAAACAAAAAAGGGAAAGCAGAAACAGTACAATTTAAAACCGATTTAATTTTCTCGCAGAAGGTATACAATAATTTTACTGAATTAATTAACTTGATACAAGCCTCCGATTTTGTAATAGGCGCAGACAGCTTGCCAATTCATTTAAGTAATTTGTTAGGAAAGCCACATTTTATTTTATATCCTAACGTGGTATCAAAAGCATTTTTCACACCTTTTGCAATTCAATATAAATATTATTCAGAGTTTGATAAATTTGAACAAGACAGCATTCCGTTTTTGTCTTAGTTAATCTGCATATATGCATCCTGTTATACCAACCTATATATTATATTCTAAGCATGAGCCCGCAAGGGAACATCAGGTTGCGGCTATTCAATCACAACTATCTAATTTAAGTATTGTAGCACCCGTTTTTCCTAAGTATGAAAAAGTACCTTTTTTAAATGCATTAATTAGCAAATCAAAGGAGCGAACAGGGAATGCTTTAATGTCCAGTGAAATTGGTGTACTCATGTCACATAGGCGCGTTTGGCAAAAAATAGTAATGGATGTAAAAAATGGGCTTGCCTCAGCCAATCAACATTTTCTCATATTAGAATCGGATAGTAAGTTAAACGACATAAATAGTTTAACAACACATTTTGTGGATATTGAAAAGGAGTATGATTTGTTTTTTTGGGGTGCATGGAACAATCATGTGAGTATAAAAAGATCCACTAGTCGTCAGATAGGTAGGTATAAGATAGGTGAACCCATGATTAGGTCTGTTTATGGAGCCTATGGATATTCGGTAAATGCGATGGCGGCACAAAAAATGCTAGATTCCACAAAAACCATTAGGTACCCGGTAGATTTATATAAGCATTATGCGCATTTGGATAAAGTAAAAACAGGTGCAGTACAACCTGAAATGATCTCTACTTGGCAAACCACCGATAGTACAATTAGGTTGGAGTCGCAAATGGATAAACTTAAAAGAAAATTAAAAATTCGCCTATTTAGTTTTCGTAATCAAATTCAGGCTTATTTTTGTTAAATATGCAGCAACAAAAGTCAATTGTGGTAGTTAGTTGGGATGGCAAAAGCAATCCTTTATCTCATATTCTTTTTGATACCCTACCTCAATTTGATTTTTTTGTGGTGGATTATAGTGGTGAGAATCATACCAACGAATTAGCGCACATTGCACCTACATATTATATATCTCAAAAATCGGAGTGTAAGGGGGATTTAATCAACAATGCCTATACCTATTTAAAAAATAACGCCATTCAAAATTATCCATTCATAGGATTATTAGATGATGATATTTATATGTCCATATCGGATTTAAATAAATTATTATTTATTGCTGCATTAGAAAAATTGGACGTTTTTCAGTCAAGCTTGGCACATGATAGTTATTATCATCATAGACAGTTTATTCATAAAGCAGGTTATAATATTCAAACAACCTTGTGGGTTGAAATTATGGCGCCTTTTTATTCCTATGAAGTGTTTAATGCGGCAGGTCCTTATTTACACCAAAGTATTTCTGGTACGGGGACCGATGTATATTTAATTCCAACCATTCAACAAATAATTGGTAAAACAAAAACGGCAGTGGTGCATGCAGTTCAAATGAAGCATTGCCGGCCTATAAGAACAGACAATCGAGTTTTTAGTAATGGTAAAAATAATTTGCAGGAAATAGCACTCATGCAAAGGTTTTGTAAAAATATGCATGCACAGTATTTCAAGGATTCATTGGATACAACTCAGTCCGATTTTGTAAAGCAAGTTTTAAATAGAAAATATGTTTATGGCATTCCTTTAAAGTATAAACTACAAAGAATTGGCCCCATGTTTAAAAACTTGTACAAACTATTGGTGGATGCCAGCTATAGATAAACAACATTATGGAAACACAAAAAAATGTATTTTATAATGTCATGCTGGCGGTGTCTCAGGTGTTGTTTCCGCTAATCACATTCCCTTACTTAGCTAGAATCCTGGGGCCAGACCAAATTGGGTTATTGAATTTTGCAGAAAGTATTTCAAGATAT
The DNA here is from genome assembly GCA_947461015.1 of Bacteroidota bacterium. Taxonomy (GTDB): domain Bacteria; phylum Bacteroidota; class Bacteroidia; order Chitinophagales; family Chitinophagaceae; genus Sediminibacterium. The sequence goes on from CANHIR010000084.1 coordinate 6,740, forward strand.
TTTATTTTAGTAGCAGCGTTGGGTATTCCTATTTATGGAGTAAGAGAAATTGCCAAACAACAAGACAACAAATTAAATAGAACCTTGGTATTTGTTGAAATTGCAGCTATTAATTTAATTACTACTCTAGTTTTAACGCTTGTGTTTGTAGCAATAGTTTTTTGGGTACCCATGTTGCATAAGGAATTACCATTGTTTGGCTGGGCCATTGCTTATTTTATATTACAAATGTTTTATTTTGAATGGTTTTTTACTGGAATGAATCAGTTTAGGTTTATAGCCTTAAGATCTTTTGTAATACGCTTCTTATTTATCGTGTTTGTTTTTGTATTAATTCAGTCAAAGTCGGATTATTTAAAGTACATGCAAATGCAAGTTATTTTAAGCTTGTTAATTGCTCTTATTAATATTAAGTATTTATATTCATTATTAGATCTTAAAAATATGCGCATTGCTCATATAAATTTAAGAAAGCATTTACAGCCATTGTTTCTGTTGTTCCTTACCATTTTCTCTATAAGTATTTACTTTTCCCTGGATACTATTCTGTTGGGGTTTTTAGCAAACAATGAAAGCGTGGGTTATTATTCATCGGCATTAAAACTTACCAAATTAATTATAGCGGTACTGGGATCAATCTCTGTTGCATTGTTTCCGCAAATGATTAACTTATATCATAATGGAGGCGAAGAAAAATTCGCTCATATGGTAAAGCAATGTTATACCTTAATATTAAGTCTATCTATTCCTTTGGTAATATTAATTACGGGCTCTGCGAATGATATTATTACTTTATTATTAGGCGATCATTTTACCAATGCAATTTTACCCTTGCAAATTACAGCACCGCTTATTACAATAGTTAGCTTATCGGGAATATTTGGTTTTCAGGTATTAAGCGCCTTGTCAAAAGACAAAGCCATTTTGTTCTCAGCCATCATTGGTATGATAGTAAGTATTATCCTTTCCTTTTTATTGGTACCACATTATAAAGAAAATGGCGAAGCCATTACGATGCTAATCACAGAGTTGTCCGTAAGTTTATCATTTATCTTTTTTTCCAACAAATATTTTAGCTTAAAGGGGTATGGTAATATATTCATAAAACAACTTTATGAAGCATTGCCTTATTTACTCATTTTACTATTGGTTAAATATTTAATTGCCTATTTTGTTTATCGTTTAATGATCACAGGGATGTTATCACTTATTTGGTTTTGTGTTCTTCATTTTTATTTACAGCCTGATAATTTATTTAGAAATCAGTTAATGCGTATATTCAATAAAAATAGCACCCAA
>CANHIR010000085.1 GCA_947461015.1 Bacteroidota bacterium
AATGGGAAGCAGCGATTACGCCACAAACTAAAATGATTTATTTAGAAACGCCTACCAATCCAGGATTAGAGGTGATTGATATTCGCATGGTAAGCGCCATTGCCAAAAAGCACAATATTATTTTAAACGTGGACAATTGTTTTGCCACCCCTATTGGTCAAACACCTATTGATTTAGGTGCCGACTTAGTGGTACACTCTGCAACCAAATGGATTGACGGACAAGGTCGTGTTTTAGGTGGTGCAGTTGTGGGTAGAAAGGATTTGATTCATGAAATTTATTTATTCTGCCGTAGCACTGGACCTTCCTTATCTCCTTTTAACGCTTGGATACTAAGCAAAAGTTTAGAAACTTTGGAAGTGAGAATGGATCGTCATTGCAGCAATGCATTATATATTGCTGAAAAATTAGAGGGTCATGCAAAAATTAATTTTGTTAAATATCCTTTCTTAACATCACACCCACATTTTGAAATTGCTAAAAAGCAAATGACAAATGGTGGTGGAATTGTTTGTTTTGAATTAAAAGGTGGCATTGAATCGGGCAGGACATTTTTAAACAAATTAAAAATGCTTTCTTTAACTGCAAATTTAGGTGACACCCGAAGTATAGCCTCACACCCAGCTAGCACCACACATGCTAAATTATCGGAGGCCGAAAGACAAGCAGTTAGCATCACGCCAGGGTTAATTCGTATCTCGGTGGGTCTTGAACATAAGGAAGATATTTTAGCTGATATTTTGCAAGCATTGGAGGCTTCCTAATTCATAAAAAGCATATTATTTTCAATAAAATGTATAAGCCCTATAGCAAATAAATGTTATAGGGCTTTTTTGTGTCCTAAAAACACAATGAGTTGGTAAAAATGGGGGTAATTTAGGCCCCATTTTTCGGATTTATTAGTATATTGAATTCGCTAAAACTTAAAACCAAACTATTATGAAATTAAAAACTGGTGTTCTATTATCAGTAATGATGTTCCTCCAATATTATATCTGGGGAGCCTGGTATGTAACAATGGGAACCTATATGGGTGAAGTACTAAAGTCTTCGGGAGTTGATGTTGGAGCTGCTTATAGTGCCGGTGCCATAGCCACCATTATTTCTCCCTTCTTTGTAGGCATGATTGCAGACAAATTTTTTGCTGCACAAAAAATCATGGGCGTTTTGCATTTAGTTGGAGCTGCTTTATTATTTTATGCAACCAAGGTAGATAATCATAGTTTTTATTGGGTAATATTAGTATACTCATTATTATACATGCCTACGATAGCATTGAGTAATAGTGTTGCATTTGCTCAAATGACCGACCCAGGAAAACAATTTCCATGGATAAGAGTATTTGGAACTTTAGGCTGGATTGTTGCCGGTTTATTAATTGCAAAATTAGGTATTGAAAAAACTGCAGGAACTTTTCACGTTGCTGCTGGCGTATCTGCTGCTTTAGGATTAATTAGTTTTATCCTTCCAAATACACCTCCAAAAGGTGCTGGCACAAAAACTTCTGCTGCAAGTATTTTAGGCAAAGATGCCTTTGTATTACTTAAAGAAAAGTCCTATTTTATATTTTTCTTTGCAGCAATTTTAATATGTATACCACTTTCATTTTATTACGGTTTTGCTAACCCATTCTTAAACGAAGTAGGATTAGAGAACGCTGCAGGTAAAATGACTTTAGGACAAATGTCTGAGGCTTTGTTTATTTTAGCAATTCCATTCATGTTTAATAAAATTGGAGTGAAAAAGATGCTTATTTTAGGCATGGGTGCTTGGGTGTTACGTTATGTGTGTTTTGCATATGGCAAAATGGATGTTAGCTGGATGTTGTATGCAGGTATTATTTTACATGGTATTTGCTATGACTTTTTCTTTGTAACTGGTTATATGTACACGGAGAAAAAAGCTGGTGAATCTATTAAGAATGCAGCGCAAGGATTATTTACATTTGCGACTTATGGAGTAGGCATGTTTATTGGAACTTGGTATAGTGGTTTTGTTGTTGATAAATATGCAACTCATACAAATACATTTGACGCAAAACATAATGAAATAATCACACATAATTGGACGAATATTTGGCTATACCCAGCTGCGATTGCTGGTGCCGTATTAATTGCTTTTATTTTCTCCTTTAAAGAAAAGAAAGAAATTAGCGCCGTTTAATTTTATTTTTCAAAAGCCTACCCAGGTGTGTGGGCTTTTTTTTCATTTAATTTTTAATTACAAATTCAAAAATAAATTCAGATGCGTATTGCAATGTTAGGAGCAGGATTCATTGGGCGTTTTTATGCCGATGCACTGCAAGGTTACAGAAGTAAGGATAAAGTAGTGAGTATTTATGCCCGTCGTGAAGAGTCGGCAGTGAAGTTTGCAGCGGACTATAACTGTGCACACTGGACCACCGATATGGAAGCAGCCATTGCCCACCCCGATGTGGATGTGGTTTGTATCGCACTCCCAAATAACATTCATGAAATAGCGGTGATGCTTTGCTGTAAACATAAAAAAGCAGTGATGACCACTAAGCCTTTAGGTCGTAATGGTGAGGAAGCAAAAAGAATGCTTATTGCTGTAGAGGAAGCAGGTATTTTCAATGGCTATTTAGAGGATTTAGTGTATACTCCTAAATTTATTAAAGCCAACCAAAGCGTTAAAGAAGGTGCAGTGGGGCGTATTTTATGGGCGAAGTCCCGTGAAACCCACCCTGGCCCTCATAGTGATTGGTTTTGGGATATTGAACAAGCAGGTGGCGGTTGTATTTTAGACCTAGGATGTCATTGCGTGGAAATTTCACGTAGTTATATTGGCAAAGATATTAAGCCTGTAGAAGTAATGTGCTGGGCGGATACACAAGTGAAACCCATTGACGCCGAAGACCATGCCATTGGATTGGTCAAGTATGAGAACGGTGCTATTGGTCAATTTGAAGTAAGCTGGACCTTTAGAGGTGGGCTTGACTTAAGAGACGAGGTAATGGGTACCGAAGGAACCATTTGGATTAATAGTTTTTTACGTACCGGCTTTGAAATGTTCACTACTGGCAAAGGAGGTGACTATATTGCGGAGAAAGCCGAAAGTAATAGTGGATGGTTATTCCCAGTGGGTGATGAATTAAATGAACTAGGTTATAACCACATGTTCATGGATATGTTCAACTCCATGGAAAAAGGAGAAGCACCTAAAGAAACTTTTTATGATGGCTATGTGGTAAACTGTATTTTGGATGCAGCCTACCGTTCTGCAAAATCTAAATTATGGGAGCCCGTTAAATTAGATATTTGGAGAGGTAAAGAAGGCTTAACTAAAGAAAGTCACTTGGTTGAATACGATGCCGATCATTATTTAGTGAAAGAAGAAATGACACATTATGGTGCTAAAAAATTAATCTTGAAACATAAGACAACAGGTAAGATTACAGAGCAAATAATAAATTAAATTTTAGTTTTCGATGCCACTATTAAAAAGTGGCATCGAATTTTTTAAAAATATGGCAATAAAGGCTACGATACCGCTAAAAAAAAAGACACTACTCGAAAAGGGAGATAAACTATACCACCCTGGTATATCGGTGGATTGTACCATATTTGGTTTTCATGAGAATGTACTTAAAGTGCTTTTGCTTAAAGTGAAGCAAGTAAATAAGTGGGCTTTGCCTGGAGGCTTTATTTTTAAAGATGAAACCATTGAAAATGCTGCTTATAGAGTACTACAAGAGCGTACCGGTGTACAAAATATATTCTTACAACAATTCAATGCCTTTGGCGAACCCAATCGATCGGATGCATCTATACACCAAAACAGGTATTTAGAATTTGGCATTAAAATTCCAAAAGACAATTGGCTTTTACAACGTTTTATTACCATTGGATTTTATGCATTAATTGACTTTACAGAAGTAGATTTAGAAGACGCCATCATTAATGAAGGGGCAGAATGGATAGACATTAATAAACTAAGCAACCTTATGATGGATCATGAATCCATCGTATTAAAAGCACTAGAAGCATTAAGAACACAACTCGCCTACCTACCCATTGGTAGAAACCTATTGCCGAAGAAATTTACGATGCCTGAATTACAAAAACTATATGAAACCATTTTAGGGCAACAATTAGATCGTCGAAATTTTCAGCGCAAAATGATTGGCTTTGGCATTTTAAATAAACTTACGGAAACCAGAAAAGGCGGTGCGCACAAAGCCCCCTATTTGTACACTTTCAATGATAAAAAATATCAAAAGGCACTAAAAGAGGGCTTATATGGAAGTTGGTAAATTCGTAGAATTTATTACCAACTTCCATTTTTCTCTAATGATTTAAAAATATCGAAGATATTTTTTTGTGGTAGCTAGTAGGATTTACTTACTCCATGTTACTTTTACTGTTTTTACTTCTTTTGAATTAGGTCCTACCATAATTTGAAAATCACCTGCTTCCCAGTCAAATTTTAAATTGCCATTATAGAACTTTAACAACTCAGGTGTGATTTCAAAACTTACATCTTTACTTTCACCTGGCGCTAATTCAATTTTATCAAACCCTTTTAATTCCTGTACGGGTCTTGTGATACTTCCTACTTCATCTCTAATATATAATTGTACTACTTCCTTTCCTGCAACTGCCCCAGTATTTTTAACATTTACGGAAACTTTTAATTTTTGATTTCCTTTTAAAGCATTAGATGAAACTTTAACATCACCATATTCAAATTTGGTGTAGCTTAAGCCATAACCAAATGGATACAATGGCTCATTGCTTACATCAATATAATTAGATTGGAACTTAGAGAACCATTTGCCTGTTAAAGGACGACCCGTATTTTTATGATTATAATAAACCGGTATTTGTCCTACATTTTGAGGGAAGCTCATGCTTAATTTACCTGAAGGATTTACTTTACCCAACAAAGCATCGGCAATGGCATCACCAGCCTCAGAACCTGCAAACCAAACATCTAAAATAGCTGGTACGTTTTCTTTTTCCCAACTCAATGTAAGTGGACGACCATTAAATAAAACCAATGCTACTGGTTTTCCTGTTGCAACCAATGCTTTTAATAAACGCTTTTGCGCTTCAGGAATATCTATATTTGATTTTGAAGCACTCTCTCCACTACTTTCCGCACCTTCTCCAATGGCAGCAACAATCACATCGGCATTTGCACTCACCGCTAAAGCTTCTTTAATCATTTCATCGGCACTGCGATTATCACGTGCAATATCTTTACCAAACATCGTTTGGCGATTTTGCATTTCTGCATCGTCCTCTAAATTAGAACCCTTTGCATAAACCACTTTGCCATTTGTTCCTACCGCATCCGTTAAGCCTTTTAATAAACTTACCGATTTTGAATTTTCTGCACCCACACTCCAGGTACCCGTCATATTTTCTTTGGCATCTGCAAGTGGCCCCACCAATGCAATGGTTTTACCTGCAGCTATCGGAAGCACATTATTATTTTTTAACAACACAAAACTCTGTGATGCAATTTTTCTTGCTTCTGCTCTGTTACTTGCTGTGAACACTTCAGTAGCAGATCTTTGTTCATTGCAATAACGATATGGATCTTCAAATAAACCTAAATCATATTTAGCCAATAAAATTCTTTCACATGCTTTATTTATTTGCGCTAAAGTAACCTTCCCTTCTCCCATTGATTTTTTCAATGTATTTAAAAATCCTTCCCCTACCATATCCATGTCTACCCCTGCATTCAATGCCAATGCGTTTACAGCTTGGAAATCGCCCATGCCATGATTGGTCATTTCTGGAATACCTGTATAATCAGAAACCACAAAGCCATTAAATTTCCATTGCTTTCTTAATACATCATCTACCAACCATTTATTACCAGAGGCAGGTACACCGTCTATTTCATTAAAAGAAACCATTACCGATCCTACACCTGCATCCACTGCTGCTTTATAAGGAGGGAAATATTCATTGTACATTCTTACCCTACTCATGTCGGTGGTGTTATAATCTCTTCCACCTTCGGCTGCACCATATAAAGCATAGTGTTTCACACAAGAAATAATAGTATTGGGAGCAGATAAATCATCGCCCTGATAACCATGTACCATGGCTTTCGCAATTGCTGAACTTAAAAAAGCATCTTCTCCATTACCTTCCGAAGTTCTTCCCCAACGCGGGTCTCTTGTTAAGTCCACCATGGGTGAAAATGTCCATTGAATACCATCGGCACTTGCTTCACTTGCTGCAATGCGCGCCGATTTTTCAATCAAAGGCATATCCCAGGTTGCTGACATCCCCAATGGAATGGGGAAAATAGTTTTATACCCGTGAATTACATCCATCCCAAATAACAAAGGAATATGAAGTCTTGTATTGTTAACGGCGAATTCTTGTAACTCTTTAATTTTTGTTACAGAACGTATATTAAATACGCCACCTACTTTTCCGTCTTTTACTTTTTGTGCAATGTCAGAACTACTTACCGCACCTGTTACAAAATCGCTGGAAGCTGGCAGGTTTAATTGACCTAATTTTTCTTCCAATGTCATTTTAGCAAGCAAGTCATTTACAAACTTCTGCCTTTTTGTATCCTTACTTGTTTGACTAATTGCAACCACGCTCATCATTAAGGCTGCCAATAATAAAAGATTCTTTTTCATATTCCCGTTTTTTATATTTTGCTTAGTTTAAATATACGTCTTCATTCAATTTTATTTTAAAGCCAATAATTTTTACCAAACAATGGTTGAAGCCGATTGCGCTGGCATTTCAAAAACAATTTGTTTATTACCTTCCAATATTTTAACCTTTTGGCTCGCTCCGGTATTCACTACTAAATTAGCTTTTTTGCCATTTGCAAGTAAAAATCCTGTGCACTTTATACTTCCCATATTAGATGTAGTGGCTACTCTTTGGGAACCAACAGGAATGTATTTAGAAGCCTGGCCAATGATATAATAACTCACATTTCTTGAAATTGTATCTCCCTGAATGGTAAATGCCCCTTTACATTCGGTACAGCCTCCAATGGTATGAGGATTAAATTTTGCATCAGCCGCCAAATTCCACTCTATCACTGCCGATGACCAATTGTTTATGGTTCCAATAACAATATGCTCTAAATGCCACATTAAATCACCACCAAAGTCCCCCTTTGCACCGGTCCACTGTTCCGTAAATAATATTTTTTTATCAGGGTGTGCATTGTGCACTTCCGATAAAGCAGCTTCTTGGCCAAGGTATAAATGAAATGCTGTTCCGCTTGCATAGGATTTTGCAGTAGCATCATTTAATACGGCAATTGGATAATTTGGATGATCGGCATTGTGATCGTATAAAATCACTTCCGTTTTTACATTAGCCGCCTTAAACTGGGGGCCAATATAATTAGCCAAAAAATCCTTTTGCTCATTTGCATCCATTAACAAGCTTGGATTATTACCCCCATGCTCTGGTTCATTTTGTAAAGTAACGGAAGTAATTGGAATGCCCTGCTTTTGCATTGCTTGAATATACTTTATAAAATAGTTCGCATAACTAGCATAATATTGCTTTAACAAATTACCACCCATACTTACACCGTTTGATTTCATCCAAGTAGGCGGTGACCAAGGAGAAGCCATTATTTTTAAAGCAGGATTAATAGCCAAAGCCTTTTTAAGTATCGGAATTAAATGAAGGGTATCCTCACTTAAACTAAATTTTAATAATAAAGAATCGGTTTCTCCTTTTTGCAAGTCGTCATAACTAAATACATGTGCATCTAAATCGGAGGCGCCAATGCTTATGCGAACATAACTTACACCTAAAGCATCTTTTCCGCTTCCAAATATTTCATTAAGTAACGCACTTTTTTTAGCTTCAGGCAACTGATCAATCAACATAGCAGACCCGCCCGTTAAACCAAAGCCGAAACCTTCCATTTTTTGAAACTTTTTGCTAGCATCCATTTGAATGGTTGCAACCGTTGCATCCGTAGTGGTTAAAGTCGTAGCTTTTAATTGCGTCTCTTTAAATCTTTCAGCGCCATTCGCAGATGTAGT
>CANHIR010000086.1 GCA_947461015.1 Bacteroidota bacterium
CCAACAACATTTCTTTTATAGTCACATTTTCATTTTAGCATTCTGTAATTCAAATAAAAAGTCTTTTCATATTAACATTATTTTCCAAAATGAATCGTGTACTCGGAAACGTAGTAAGAGGTATCTTTTGTTTGCACTTTATAAAATAAGCGCGCATCTTTACCCATAGACAAACAGGTGTATTTATTTTTAATCGCATCTTTGTCGCCAACAGGTTGAAGGGAAGGGTACCAAACAATGTTATTTGGTTTATTTAAAAGTAATGTGGGCTTACTCCAGCTTTGTGCCGTTTTTTCGTCAAGCACTTTATTTTTATTAAAAGAAATATAGATACTACTGCCTTTCCAGGAAGCACCTTCTGATTTTGCCATGAGCATCACCCAAGATTGTAAATAATTGTTCCAACTAACTGAAGGCCCCCAATAAAATTTACTATTCACATTGGAAGCCGGGCCACCACCTTCATTGATAGGTATTTGTAAACTTGCAATGGGCTTTCCAATACCATCTCCTGGCGCAGTAAAGGATTTGCCATTCCATCTAAATGCTTTGCCAGCGGGGTTTTCAAGATCAGATAAAGCAATACGGGCAATGCTTATACATTGACCTTGAAATTCTTTTTGCCCATCATAACCAAGCGTATCATAATTGCCTGGATACCCATATTCTCCATAAAAGATATATAAGTAGTTGCCACTTACAATTGCTGAGGGATCTCCAACGCCGCCCGCAAATGTAACTGCGTTATTGTAAGGTTTTAAAATCATTCTAGGCTGATCGTCTTCTAAAACAATGCCTTTATTCTCCCATGATTTTCCACCATCCAAGGATTTCATGATACCAATTCTGCAAACAGCAGCTGGTGTTTTTTCGCCTGTTAAACCTTGTGGCCAATTTTTATTAATATACCCTTTTTTATTACTTGATCTATATGGATAGGTTTCAGGATAGTTTTCATTGTGGTACAAAGCAAAAAGCGTTTTGCCTGATTTGTCTTTTGCTTCTTGATAGATGGTTTCAAACCAAACGGCGCCATGTAAGCCTTCTTCATTTGGTTTTACATTCTTTGGCATAATAGGTTCAACAAATTCAGTATGCTTTTTTCCAAATACAATATCTGGACTCATTGCGTCGGCATATTTTAATTCATTAGAGTATCCCCACAAAGGGTCTTCTCCATATTTACCTGGGAAAATTCTAAAAGTGTCTCCTATCCAGGCTTCCGCCATATTACAGTCTACAAAAGAATTAAAATAAATAGGTTTAGCTGGTGTTAAAGTAAATTCATGTTGCTCGTTGGCATGTTTTACGCTTTTGCGATTATTCGCAACAACAACAATTACAGAAGCAACCAAAATAAATAGAAGCACTTTTTTCATAATTCAATTTTGTAATTGTAATTTAATAAATAGTTGCCGGAAAATTTGATTAAATTAGCTATTCATATCGTTTCTTCATTTTGAAAATACAACTCATGAAATATTTATACTCCATTTTATTGTGCACCTTGTGTTTTTTTAGTAAAGCTCAAAATCCCACAAATTTCACGCCTGCAACCTTTAATGATCCAACTCGTTTAGCGCGCATTAAAAACGCCATACCTGTGATTGAAAAAATGTATAAGGCTTTCTCCATTGCCAATCATGTTCCTGGTTATGCTTATGGAATAGTAGTAGACGGACAATTACTATACAAGGGTGCGGATGGTTACGCCAATTTGGAAGAAAAAATCCCAGCAACTACCAGTTCTATGTTTCGTATTGCATCCATGTCTAAAAGTTTTACATCATTAGCAATATTACATTTAAGAGATGCAGGTAAGATAAAATTAGATGATCCTGTTGAAATGTATATTCCTGAATTAAAAGGGCAAGGACTTACAACCGACGCACCTCCTATTACCATTAGACATTTAATGAGTCATAGTGCAGGTTTTCCAGAGGACAACCCCTGGGGCGACAGACAATTGGCAGACTCTGAAAAAGATTTAACGGATTTGATAAATGGAAAACTTTCTTTCTCCAATGTGGCAGGTGTTGAATATGAGTATAGCAATTTAGGTTTTGCTATGTTGGGTTATATTATTCATAAGGTTTCGGGTTTATCTTATGATGTATACATTAAACAAAATATTTTAGATCCGCTTGGAATGAATACGACTACCTATGAGTATACCGATATTCCCAAGGATAAATTTGCTTTTGGTTACAGATACATTAATGATAAGTGGAGAAAAGAGCAACCTTTAAAAGATGGTATATATGGTGCAATGGGCGGTATGATCACTTCCATAGATATGTTTGGAAAATATGTTGCAATGCATGAAGCTGCATGGCCAGAAAGAAACGATAAAGAAGATTTGCCCGTTAAAAGAAGCTCTATTCGAGAAATGCACCAACCTGCGCGCTTTATCTCTTTAAATCCAAGTTATATGTTACCAAGTGGTAAAAAAATAGCCACAACAGGTAGTTATACCTACGGATTAAGATGGACAATAGACGCTGAACATAAAAAAAACATAGGTCATAGCGGAGGTTTGCCCGGCTTTGGAAGCAATTGGCAATTCCTGCCAGACTATGGTGTGGGAGTGATTTTATTTGCTAATGTCACTTATGCACCAACAACTGCAATTAATACAGCGGTGATGGATACCCTTGTTCAAATGGCACAACTGCAACCAAGACAAACCAGTATTTCGCCTATTTTAGCAAAGCGTCAACAAGCGCTCATAAAAATAATTCCAAACTGGGAAAACACAGAAAACCTATTTGCTGAAAACTTTTTTGATGATTATCCTATTGATATGCTTATATCATCCGCAACCAAATTGTTTAAAGAAGTGGGGTCTATTGTAAAAGTAAATAATATGATTGCCGAAAATCAATTAAGAGGCTATTGTATTATTGAATGTAAAAATGGCAAATTAAAATTAAGCTTTACGCTTTCACCTGAAAATCCAGCATTGATTCAGGAATACCATTTGCAGATTCAAAAATAAGTATTTGTTATTATATTATATATGCCTGCTTGCTTCCATATTAATTATATAAATTTGCACTCTTAAAGCAAACTACTTATCATATTAAATATAACAGATGGAGCAACAAAAACAACAAAAAAAAGGAATCCTGAAAAAAGTAATTATTGGAATTGTATTGGTCATTGCCCTTTATTTTGGGTTTAAAAAAATTAATTTCTCTTTAACGCATGAAACAACGGACAATGCTCAAATTGAAACCACCATTGTTCCGGTTTTAACTCGTATATCCGGTTATGTGAAAAATATTACCGTAAAGGATTATGATTCAATCCAACAGCAACAAGTAGTTGTTGAGCTAGACGATGCTGAATTACAAGCCATACTTGCAGAACAAAAAGCCGACCTGCTCCAATCTAATGCGGACCTTGCTAATGCAGTAGCGCAGTTAGAAAACGCCACCCTTTCTTTAAAGAACAACAAAGGAGTGATTGATTTAAAAACAATACGTCAAAAGAAAGTAATCAGCGATTTACAAAGAGATCAGAATTTATACAAAGAGCAAGCGCTTACTAAAAAACAATTAGACGAATCGGAATATCAGGTTGCATCAGCTAATCAAGAAGTTTTGAATGCACAAACTGAGTTTGCGACGGCAAACAACAAAATAGCGGTTTTGAAAGAAAACGTAAATAGAGCAAATGCTTTAATACAAATGAAGCAAGCAAAAATTGACGAAACCCTTTTAAAAATATCGTACACTAAAATTACAGCGCCCATTAATGGTAAAATAGGCAAGAAAAATATTAGCGTAGGTCAATTTGTTCAAGCAGGAACACCCATGTTTTCTATTGTAAACGATAGTAGCTATTGGGTTGTAGCCAATTTTAAAGAAAGTCAATTAGCATCATTGGTTGAGGGAAAAAAAGTAAAAATAAGAATTGATGCATTTCCAGATTTAGCAATTACTGGAACCATTGCAAGTTTAAGTGATGCAACGGGTGCAAAATTTTCTTTGCTACCTCCAGATAATTCAAGTGGAAACTTTATTAAAGTAACTCAAAGAATCCCTGTAAAAATTTCAATAGACAATCAAACCGCTTTTAAAAATAAACTTAGAGCGGGTATGAGTGTATTTATCACCGTTGACAAATAGTGTAATGGCAGCATCCAAGGGTATAGCAAAAGCAATTATTGTAATTACAACAGTATCAGCGGCCATTATGGAGTTGATTGATACTTCTATTGTAAATGTGGCATTGACAGATATCTCTGGTAGCCTTGGCGTAAGTATTGAAGACATTAGCTGGGTAATTACTTCTTATGCAATTGCCAATGTAATTATTATCCCTTTAACTGGTTTTTTGGCTGAATATTTTGGCCGGAAAAATTATTACATCGCCTCCATGATCATATTTACAATTGCCTCCTATTTATGTGGGCAATCGGATAGTTTAGTGGAGTTAATTATTTGGCGATTTGTACAAGGAGTTGGAGGAGGTGCATTACTGTCTACATCACAAGCTATTTTATTTGATGCATTTGAGCCCAAAGAAAGGCCCATGGCAGCAGGATTGTTTGGTATGGGAATTGTATTGGGTCCCACATTGGGCCCCACATTAGGAGGCTGGATTATTGAGCACAATAGCTGGCCTTTAATATTTATGATTAATATACCCATTGGTATTATTGCCACTTTTTTAGCATATACCTTTATTGATAAAAAGGAAGGCGAGGGCAAAACAAAGAAAGACATCAAAATTGATTATACAGGTATAATGCTACTCGCCGTAGGTATTGGTTGCTTACAATATGTATTAGAAAGAGGAGAATCTGAAGAATGGTTTAGTAGCGAGATTATACGTTATTGTTCCATGATTGCAGTGGTGGGGCTGGGCACGTTTATTTGGTATGAACTTAGTATTAAACAACCTGCTGTTAACTTAAGGGTGCTGGGAAATAGAAATTTAGCATTCACCACCATATTTACATTTGTTGCAGGCTTTGGTTTATTTACTTCGGTATTTGTATATCCGGTTTTGGCACAAAGGGTAATGGGATTTACTGCATTTGAGACTGGTATTTCCTTATTGCCGCCTACGCTTGCAGGGGTAATCATGATGCCTATTATTGGAAAATTAATGAGTAAGGGGGTAAGTCCAATTCCATTTGTTATTGTAGGGTTTACTTTGTTTTCTGTATATGCATTTTATAGCGCTTCCATGCCACCCGATGCAGGTAAATGGGATTTTTTCTGGCCATTATTAATTAGGGCATTTGGAATTTCCATGAGCCAACTTCCCTTAATTAATCAGGCAGTGGTGGGACTTGAGCCAAAAGACTATGCTGCTGGAATTTCATTAAATAATATGATTAGGCAATTGGGCGGTGCTTTTGGAATTGCCATTGCTAATAATTATGTAGCACAACAATATTTTAAACATCGTACTAATTTAATTTCAAATTTACCTTCGGATGGGGCTCAGTGGAATGAGCGGGTAGGTAATATCACACAAGGAATTGTTGCAAGAACAGGTGATGTTCATGGAGCAACTCAAAAAGCTTATAAACTTATTGATTTATCAGTGGATAGACAAGCATATTACTTATCCTATTTAGATACATTTAGATTAGTGGGGATATTTTTTTTAATTGTAATTCCATTGGTATTCTTTTTAAGAACTCGAAAAAAATTAGACAAGGCTGCGTTGGAAGCTGCTGCTGAAGCGCATTAAAATAATATGACTATGAAAAAAACACTCATACTTGGATTTGCATCATTCCTTTTTTCAATGAATGTAAATGCGCAGGAAAAAGTAAATATTGAATTAAAGACTTTATTGCAAAAATCGCTTACCTATTTTCCAAAAGTGAAGGAGGTGGAGTTGTCTGTGCAATTGGCGGAAGATAAATTAAAGCTGGTTGAGTTAAATAAATATCCCGATGTGACTTTGGATGCAAGTTATGCTTATGTTCAACCAAAAATAGAAGTGCCATTTGGTGATAAAACGTTTCAGTTTGCACCGGAGCACAATGTATCTGGGGCATTCAATGGAACATACGCATTATTTGATTTTGGCCGATTGAAAGCCAGCATCGATAAATCAAAATTAGAATTGCAAACTGCACATCACGTTGCTGCACAATTACAGAACAGCTTGTTTACTCAAATAAGTCAATTGTATTTTCAGATTATTTTTGCTAAAAAAGCAATACTCATTCAGGATGAAGTATTAGAATTGTTAAATGAAAACAAACAGGTTATTGCATCCCAATTAAAAAATGGAATGGCGTTACAATTGGATTTATTGACCATTCAATCAAAAATAGACAATGAAGTAAATCGCAAAGTTGACCTAGAAACAAATTTAAAAAAATTGTTGAATTTATTGCATTATGCAACTGGTGTAAGCGATGTTAAAGAAACCAATTTAGCGTTGACAATTAAAAATTACACATTAGACGAAGCAATGCAATACGCCATTAGCAACAATCCAACATTAGCCATTGCAAGGGATAAATTAAATATCGCAAAATCGGATGTTGTTATTAGTAAGTTAAATGAAAAGCCTTTTGTTGGATTAAAGGCCAGTGTAGGTTCAAGGAATGGTTATTTACCTGCTATAAATGATCCGAGGTTTAATTATAACGCGGGTATTGGGTTTTCTGTTCCTTTATTCAATGGGGGTAAAACCAAACAATTAATCAAGTTACAAGAAAAAGGTATGGCGCTTAGTGAAAATAATATATCTATATTAATTCATGATACTGAAAAAGATATAGAAGCTGCACTTATTGATATTACAAGTAGTCAAAATAGATTGAAAAATTCGGTTTCGCAAATTGAGCAAGCAGCCTTGGCACAAAAATTAAGTGTATCTAAATTAAAAAATGGAACTGCAACACCAATAGAAATAACCGCTACCAATGCTGACTATCAAAAAGCGTTGTTAAATCAGCTACAATATCAATATCAATTGTGCAATGCTCAAATTGAATTGTTAAAAGCAATGGGCGAAGAAATAATCCATTAAAAATCGGCATACACTCTCGCAGTCATTAAAACCGTTTCATTTCTGTTGACTGACTTTGCATATTTAGGCATATTAGAAATGCTTTGCCATTCGGGAGAAGCACTAAAAGCTTTCCAATGGTCATCTCTGTCGGCCATATTGTTAAAGCTGGTAATATAAATTAAGTTTGGTAACCTGTCACCTACAATGGCTTTGGAATAAAAAAGGGCGTTAAAATTTAAACGCTTAAACAAAGTAATTTCACCACCCTCATTAAACATATGCACTTTTCTTAAGTGTGCATTTTCGGTAGGACTTTCATAACTGCGGTATTCATAAATACGGTCTGGTGATTTAGTTAAGCTGGAATTTTTTTCGTACTGGGTTTGATATTTAAAAGACTTGGTAACAATTCTTTCTATTCTTGTGTAAGGTAAACTGCTGTCTGCATTTTCTAAATCTACAATTTCATTTTTAGCAAATGGATCAATTTTTTCAATACCTTGATCTAATTTATCAAGAACGTCTATGGTTTGCATAGGAATCCAAACGTATAATTTTTTATCTGCTACAGTATCATTTACAATAGGTGCAAACACACCCACTTTTTTAATACCCGACTTGTGCAAATAAGGAAGGTATGTATTTTGTAAATAAGCA
>CANHIR010000087.1 GCA_947461015.1 Bacteroidota bacterium
CAATAGAAATAAACTTCTTAATATATTGAAAGGTCATCCTGTTGGGTGGCCTTTTTTATTTGTAACCCAATATTGCCGTCGCTTCGCCACTTGATTTATAGTTACATTATCGGATTGCCGTCGCTTTGCTCCGGCATCCTTGAGTGGGGTGGCTTCAACCCCTTCAAAAACCTGTGGCATCGCCACTTGATTTTTTTGTTTCAATGTATTCGCTCAAGTAAACTTGGCTCATATTGAAAACAAAAAAACCACGAAAAATCGTGGTTTTGAAGGGGTTGGCGGAGAGAGAGGGATTCGAACCCCCGGACCTGTAACAGTCAACGGTTTTCAAGACCGCCGCATTCGACCGCTCTGCCATCTCTCCGCGGCAAATGTAGGGTAGGAAACCGAAATATGCAAAAAAAAAGGCCTTTTTATTCATTAATAGATATACGCTAATTAATTGACTACTAACTATCTTTACAAAAAAGGAGCAAGTGAAAGAACTATCGGCTTTAAATGTGTTTTTTTGGAAATATCGGTTCCGATTTTTCACTGGTATTTTATTAGTAATTGCGACCAATTATTTAGCCGTTTTAGCTCCTCAAATTACTGGATATGTTGTGAGTCTGGTACAGGCCAAACTTCCTGGAGGTAAGCCCGTCTCAGCCACTCAAAACGATTTAATTGTTTCTTTCATTTCTAAGTTGAGTATTCATAATCAGTTTAGTTTTGCTTCTTTAATTACATTTTGCAGTATTACTATACTGGCCTTGGCCATCATAAGGAGTGTATTTATGTTTTTTATGCGTCAAACCATTATTGTCATGAGTAGGCACATAGAGTTTGATCAAAAAAATCAGGTCTATGCCCATTATCAAAAATTAGACACCGAATTCTATAAAACGCATAGCACTGGAGATTTAATGAATAGGATGTCAGAGGATGTGAGTAGAGTAAGGATGTATACAGGACCTTCCTTAATGTATTTGATAAATCTTATTTCACTTATTGGATTTTGTTTGTTTAATATGTTTAGTAAGGATATTCGACTAAGTTTATATGTACTTGCGCCATTGCCTATTTTAGCTATTACCATTTACATTGTAAATAGTGTGATTAACAAAAAAAGCGAAGAGATACAAGGGCAACTTTCAGACTTAACAACCAATGCGCAAGAATCCTACTCAGGCATACGGGTAATTAAATCCTTTGTACAAGAATCGGCCATGTTGGGATTCTTTAAAATAAATAGTGAATTGTATCGTAAGAGTGCAGTGAGTTTAGCTAAGGTAGAGGCTTTTTACACACCAACCATGTCATTAATGATTGGCTTAAGTACACTTCTGACCATTTATTTAGGCGGAATGCAAGCTTATCAAGATCCAAGTAAAGTAGGTACAATTATAGAGTTTGTTATTTATATTAACATGCTAACTTTTCCTGTTAGTGCTATAGGGTGGACAGCCAGTATGATTCAAAGAGCGGCTGCTTCACAAAAAAGATTAAACGAATTCTTAGCTATTAAACCAAGTATTTCAACCAAGGAAAATCCAACAAACCTGGAACATATCAGAGGAGACATTCTTTTTAATAATGTTGATTTTACCTATGTTCATTCCGGTGTTAAAGCATTATCTAATTTTGAATTATCCATTAAGGCTGGACAAAAGGTTTTAGTACTTGGAAAAACAGGTTCTGGAAAATCATCCATTGCTCAGCTTATCACAAGGATGTATGATCCCAACAATGGTGCCGTAAAAATTGACGGAGTAGATATTAGAGACATATCGGTTCAAAAATTAAGAAAACAAATTGGATATGTTCAACAAGATGTTTTTTTGTTTAGCGATTCAATTCATAACAATATACAATTTGGATTAGAAGTGCTTGCAGATGAGGATGAAATGTTTTTAGCCACTAAAACGGCCAATGTGTATAATGAAATAAATCAGCTCCCTAAAAAGTTTGAAACATTAATAGGGGAAAGGGGTACTACCTTAAGTGGTGGCCAAAAACAAAGAGTTTCCATTGCAAGATCCATAATAAAAAAACCATCTATTTTTGTTTTTGACGACTGTTTAAGTGCAGTGGACGCCAAAACAGAACAGTCAATTTTAAGTAATTTGTCTAACTATATCCATGATAAAACCACAATTTTCATAACACACCGCATCTTTTATAGCTTTAAATTTGATTTAATTGTCTATTTGGAAGATGGGAAAATTGCAGAATTAGGTACCCACGAAAGTTTGTTAGCAAAAAATGGACTTTACGCGGAATTATATCGAATTCAACAAACCCATGAGGAATCATAAATATTATTAAAATCTAAATTTCTATATTTCAATCAATTTCTATATTTTAGAGATATAAATGAATTAAATATTATGGAGAACGGGAATTTTGAGCAGCAAGACAGAAAAATAGAAAGTGTGTTTAGTAGCAAGATACGTGCTGGTAAAAGAAGAACTTATTTTTTTGATGTTCGAGCTACTAGAGGCAATGACTATTTTTTAACCATCACAGAAAGTAGAAAACGATTTGACAACAATGGTTATGATCGTCATAAAATTTTCTTGTACAAAGAAGATTTTAATAAATTTTTAAAAGCCATATCGGAAGCGGTTGACTATGTGAAAACAGAATTAATGCCAGACTTTGATTTTGATGCTTTTAATCATGAAGAAGCCTATGATGCGGAGGGTAATTATATTGCACCAGCTGGACAAGAACTTAAGCCAACAGAAAATATAGTTCCAGCCCCTGAAGTAATTGCTTTAGTAGCTGAAGCAGATCCCATTCCAGAACAGGAGATAGATCCTGCTAGTATTACTGAGAAGAAGCCATTGGAAGCACGTGACACTCATGCAAGTCAAGGTGATAATTTAAGTAATGAAGAAGTGGACAAATGGTAATTAAAGGGTTTTAGTCATCCATATATCACAACCACAATGACCACTATTTCCTAAGGGTTGTTGAATTCTTGAAAAGCCCACATTTTCATAAATAGTAACGGCTTTTGAAAGTTCAGGCATGGACTCTAAATATATTTGAGTATATCCATACAATTTAGCCCAGTCCATAGCTTTATGCATTAACTGTTTTCCCAATCCGGTTCCACGGGCACTTGCTTTCAAATATAGTTTTACCAATTCGCAAGTTCCATTTGGTAAATTTTCGGTAGGGAATATACCGGCTCCTCCAACAAGTTCGCCGTTAATGGTAGCTACAAAATAGTAAGCACCATTTTCCCTAAATAATTCATAAAGTGCGTCTGTTGTTGGATCAAAATAAACGGTTCCAGGTTTATTGGCACCAAATTCTGTTAGTGCATCTCTTATTACTTTTGCCAAAGCAACATTATCGTTTGGCTCAATAGGTCTTATAATTATTTGATCACTCATTTATAAAGGGTTAGTTTGCTTTTTTCCAAACTTTGAACTGATTAATTAAACCATTGGTAGAACTGTCATGACCTTTCACATTTTCCTCATTTCCCAATTCTGGTAAAATTTTATTAGCCAATTGTTTTCCTAATTCAACCCCCCATTGGTCAAAGCTAAAAATATTCCAAATTACACCTTGGGTATAAATTTTATGTTCATAGGATGCAATTAAGAAACCTAGTGTACTAGGTGTTACTTTTTTCACCAAGAAAGAATTGGTTGGTTTATTACCAGTAAATACTTTGAAGGGTGCTAAGAATTCAATTTCTTTTGCCGATTTATTAGCAGCTGTTAATTCAGCTACCACTTCGGCTTGGGTTTTACCATTTAACAATGCTTCGGTTTGTGCAAAATAATTACTCAATAACTTATCATGATGATCACCAATTGGATTATGCGATATTGCTGGAGCAATAAAATCACAAGGAATCACCAAAGTACCTTGGTGAATTAATTGATAGAAAGCATGTTGTCCGTTTGTACCAGGCTCTCCCCAAATTACAGGACCAGTTGCATAATTCACAGCGGTTCCTTTACGGTCAATATATTTACCATTACTTTCCATATTTCCTTGTTGGAAATAAGCAGCAAAACGATGCATGTATTGGTCGTAGGGTAGGATGGCTTCGCTTTGTGCACCAAAGAAATTCGTATACCAAATTCCCAATAAGGCCATTACGACTGGAATATTTTTATCGAAAGGAGTGGATTTAAAATGATTGTCTGCATCGTGTGCCCCTTTTAACATTGCTTCAAAATTGTCATATCCAATTGTTAATGCAATAGATAAACCAATTGCACTCCACAATGAATATCTGCCACCAACCCAATCCCAAAATTCAAACATATTTTTGCTATCAATACCAAAAGCATTCACCGCTTTTTCATTGGTACTTAATGCCACAAAATGTGTTGCAATATGAGCTTCTTCTTTAGCATGTGCTAAAAACCAACTCCTCGCTGTATGCGCATTGGTCATTGTTTCCTGAGTTGTAAAAGTTTTGGAAGCAATTAAGAATAATGTTTCTTCGGGGTTTACTTTTTTCAATGTTTCAGCTATATGTGTGCCGTCTACATTACTTACAAAATGAACCTGCACGTCTTTCACCCAATATGGCTTTAAAGCTTCGGTTACCATTACTGGACCTAAATCACTTCCGCCAATACCAATATTAACGATGCTTGTAATTTTCTTCCCCGTATATCCTTTATGTGTTCCATTGTGTATGGATTCACAAAATATTTGCATTTGCTTTAGTACACGCTTTATTGCTGGCATCACATCGGCTCCATCCACCATTACTGAAGCATCAGAGAAATTCCTTAATGCAGTATGTAAAACAGCACGAATTTCGGTTTCATTGATTGCTTGTCCAGCAAACTGAGCATCAATGGCTTCTTTTAAATTACAATCATTTGCTAATTGTAATAAAAGCTGTTTTGTTTTATCTGTGATAATATTCTTTGAATAATCAAATAAAATTTCTGGAGTAGAAATAGAGTAGGTTTCAAATCTTTTTTCATCAGCTGCAAATAAATCGCGCATATGCTTTCGACTCATCTCTTCTTCAAAATGTTTCTTTAAAACAAACCAGGCCTGCGTCGTTGTGGGATTAATTCTTTCTAACATGTCTTCTTCTTATTATTTATAATTGCTTTCTTAATATATTAAAATGCATTTATGATATCAATTGTTTTCGCTAAATCCATTTCTGTGATATCTAAATGAAATACAAATCTTACTTGAGTAGGGGTCATGGCTATTGCTAAAATTCCTTTATCCTTTAATGCAGCCGTAAAACTTGCAGCTGTATATTTACCTTCAATGGTTGCAATCACAAT
Source organism: Bacteroidota bacterium (assembly GCA_947461015.1). Classification (GTDB taxonomy): domain Bacteria; phylum Bacteroidota; class Bacteroidia; order Chitinophagales; family Chitinophagaceae; genus Sediminibacterium. The sequence goes on from CANHIR010000087.1 coordinate 5,271, forward strand.
ATTTGTTTCTACTGGTAAAATGGATTTTATAAATTCTTTCTTTTCTAAAACATCTCTTAATAGGGTTGCGTTTTTATGATCTTCTGCCAAACGGTCAATATGGTGATCCATTGCATAAATACCCGCAGCAGCCAAATAACCTGCTTGACGCATGCCACCTCCAAAAACCTTTCTCCAACGGCGGGCTTTTTTGATAAAGGCTGCCGATCCAACGAGAACACTACCAACTGGTGCTCCTAATCCTTTACTAAGACAAATTGAAATAGAATCAAATATGTTACCATAGTCAGTAGCCGCTTCTTTCTTTTGCACAATTGCATTAAAAATGCGCGCACCATCTAAATGAAGTGATAACTGATGATCCTGAGCCACTTTTTTAATTGCTTTAAACGCATCAAAATCATAACATGCTCCCCCTCCGCGATTGCTAGTATTTTCTAGGCTAATTAATCTTGATATGGGTTTATGTACATCTTCAGGATTGATACCAGCTAATATTTGATCCGCGTTAAGAATTCCTCTATCTCCATGCAAAAGTTTAACAGAGCAACCTGCATTGAAAGCGATACCTCCCCCTTCATATTGATAAATATGGGATATTTCGTCACAAATTACTTCGTCACCTGCTTGTGTATGGGTTTTAATGGCCAATTGGTTGGTCATGGTTCCACTAGGGCAAAACAGACCAGCTTCCATACCAAATTTTGCAGCTGTAATTCTTTCTAATGAATTTATACTTGGGTCTTCTCCAAATACATCATCGCCAACCGGAGCAGATTGCATAAATGCTAACATTCCAGGTGTTGGCCTAGTTACGGTATCGGATCGATAATCAATCATAAAGCGAAGATAATTCGGGAGGGGGGATTTACCTTAAAAAAGGGGCTTAAAATGATGAATTGTTGTCCCCAATTTGGCCTATTTTAGCCTTAATTTCCTACTTTAAGTGGTTAATAATCAATATTTGCATTATTGAGGACAAAATAGTACCTTTGCAGACTGACAACACTATACTATTTTAGTGTTTCATTCGTTATATACTTAAATAAATTCTTTGCATGAGGCAGCTTAAAATTGCTACACAGATTACGAATAGAGATTCTCAAGCGGTAGAAAAGTACTTACAAGAGATTTCTAAAATATCAATGATCAATCCTGAAGAGGAAACTACGTTAGCACAACGTATTAAAATGGGTGATCAACGTGCATTGGACAAATTAGTTCAAGCTAACCTTCGTTTCGTGGTATCGGTTGCAAAGCAATACCAACACCAAGGTTTATCATTGAGTGATTTGATTAATGAAGGTAACCTTGGTTTAATTAAAGCGGCTCAACGTTTTGATGAAACAAAAGGTTTCAAATTCATTTCATACGCTGTATGGTGGATTCGTCAATCAATTCTTCAAGCTTTGGCTGAACAAGGTCGTTTGGTGCGTTTGCCACAAAACAAAATTGGAACCTACAATAAAGCTAATAAAGCGTATATGGCATTCGAGCAAGAACATGAGCGTGAGCCTTCAACAGAGGAACTAGCTGGTATCTTGGAAATGTCAGAAACTGAGATCAATAATATTTTTCAAAGTAATACTCGTCACACTTCACTAGATGCTCCAGTTCATGAAGCGGAAGATGTTGCAATGGGTGATTTGCTGAAAGGTGGTGATGAGACCGATGAGGATGTGATGAAAGATTCTTTAAGAGAAGAAATTCGTCGCGTACTTAAATCATTAAGTCCAAGAGAGGCAGAGATAGTAAATGCTTACTTTGGTTTAGATGGGGAGAATGGGGTTACCATTGAACAAATTGGTATTAAATACGATTTAACTAAGGAAAGAATTAGACAAATTAAAGAACGTGCTATTAAACGTTTGCAAAAAGCAAGGTATAGTAATGCGCTTAAAGCTTATTTGGGCTAAATAATAACAATACTTATAAAGCCCCAACCGATCCAAAAGATTTGTCGGGGCTTTTTTTATAGCTAATTTTAGCTACATCAAACATTGGAAAAAAGGAAATCATGGAAACAGAAAAAGTATCAGTACTCATTATAGGATCAGGCCCAGCGGGTTACACAGCAGCAATTTATGCAGCTAGAGCAAACATGAAACCATTGTTATACCAAGGTATTCAACCAGGTGGTCAGTTAACTATTACAACAGAAGTAGAAAACTATCCAGGATTCCCGGATGGAATTCAAGGCCCCGATATGATGGTGAATTTTGAAAAGCAAGCAGCACGTATGGGTGCGGATATCCGATATGGTTTAGCTACTAAAGTTGATTTTAGTGCAAAGCCATATAAGGTTTGGATTGATGACGAGAAAATTATTGAGGCA
>CANHIR010000088.1 GCA_947461015.1 Bacteroidota bacterium
GAAAAATAAAAGCAACTGGTAAATTACCTGTAACCGTTAGCGAATCCTTACCCTATGGAGCCGGGGATGCAAAAGTTCAAAAATTAACATTCATTGACGATTTAGTGATGGATGCAATTAAAAAAAAAGCCATTCCGGGATGTCAAGTATTAGTCGCTAAGGACAATAAAATTATTTACAATAAAGCCTTCGGTACCACGGCAGGGGAAGCTTCCAGCCCAGTGACGCTGAATACCTATTATGACCTTGCATCTGTAACAAAAGTAACCGCTACAACGGTGAGCATTATGAAATTGGCTGAGGAAGGGAAAGTGAATATAGATAATACCATTGGAGACTATCTACCTTGGGTAAAAGGGAATGCAAAAGCAAAAATTTCTTTACGAGATTTATTATTACACCAAGCTGGATTGTTTCCTTATATCAAATTTTACGAATCCTTATTGCAAAAAAATGGAGCTTATTTACCTGGCGTAATTAGCACCCAAAAGGATGATGCACATCAACAATTTATTTCCCCCAACAAATGGCTTATCAATAGCTGGGCAGATACTATACAAAATCAAATTGTAAGAAGTCCTGTTACCGAAGCAGGCAAATACGTTTATAGCGATAATGATTTTATATTCCTTGGAAAAATTGTCGAAAAGGTGACAGGAATGAATTTAAATGAATATACAAAGCAAACTTTTTATAAGCCAATGGGCATGGAATCTACTGGATATTTACCCTTGGAAAAAACAAGTATGGATAACATTGCAGCAACTGAACTAGATGGCTACTTTAGACATGAATTAATAAGAGGAAGTGTCCATGACGAAGGTGCGTCAACCATGGGAGGCATAGCAGGGCATGCTGGTTTATTTAGCAATGCTAGCGATTTAGCAAAACTATATTTAATGTTAATGAATAAAGGTAATTGGGAGGGCATTCAATTTTTACAGCCCAATACGGTTGCTAATTTTACTGCTTACCAAAATGAAAGCAGACGAGGATTGGGTTTTGATAAACCTGAAAAAAACAATAAAAATAGCAAAGACCCCTACCCTTGCCTTAGCGCTTCTGGATCTACTTTTGGGCACACAGGATTCACCGGAACATGTGTATGGGCAGATCCTGAAAATGGAATATTATTTATATTCCTAGGCAATCGTGTTTTCCCAACAAGAGACAATAAAGCATTTGCAGCATCCAACTTAAGATCCAATATTCAAGAAGGTATTTATACTGCCTTAAAATAATGAAAAGTATTGTAACGATACTATTTAGTGTATTTGCTATTTTATCCAATGCACAAAACAAATTAGGTCCAATTGGACAATGGCGCGCACATTTTGACAATTCTAGCATTCAACAAGTTGTGAAGGGGGGTAACTATATTTATGCTTCAAGTCCTTATCAAATAATAAGAATTGATAAACACAATAATAATTATTGGATAGACAAGTCCAATGGCTTAAGCGATATTAATATTAATCATCTTAGTTGGGATGAAGACCAATCACAGTTAGTGATAACGTATACAAATAGCAATATTGATATCCTTAAAGACGATCAGATTTACAATATAAATGCAGTTCAGCTTACTACGCTATATCCCGATAAAAAGATAAATGCGGTTCAAGTTTATAAGCGTTGGGCTTTCTTGGCTACTAATTTTGGAATTGTGGTTGTTGACCTTGTAAATCACGAAATAAAAGAAAATTGGTATCCCAACAACAATCAGCAATCTGTAGTTACCTATGATGTGCTCATCGCAAATGATAGTGTTTATGCAACTACAGAAAATGGGCTGTGGAGTGCTCCAGTCAATACCAATAATTTACAACTCAAAGCTTGGTTGCATTTGAACGAATATGATCCCTATTTACTTAAAAAGCTAACCCAATTAAATGGTATCATTTACGGATACAGCAGTACTGTTGTCTTAGCGCTGCCTCAAAAAAAGCCTTTGTTACAGTTAAAAGGTTCAATAATAAATAGTATCAATACCAGTGTAAATAATTTAAACATTAGTATCCAATATCCAAATCAAAAAGGTGCACTACTTCAATTTAATAAAGACATGAGTATGGCAACTATTGTTGATAGCAATATACTGGGTGTGCCAAAAAAATGTTTACTGGACAATAATAATTTATGGATTGCAGATAGTCTTAAAGGATTATTATTAAAAAACAGTTCAACTCAATGGGTATCATTGGGCGGCACCGATGGTCGCATTGAAAGTTTTAGCGCAATAAATGAGTTGGATATGATAGCACCCTACGGACCTCAAAAAAAGGGTTTTGCCAAATTTAATGAGACAGGCTGGACAAATTATAAGCAAATTGGATTAAGCGATTTACCAAATTTACATGCATCCGAAATTAATTTTAAAGATAATAGCTTTTGGTTTACGAGTAATTATTCAATATTAAAATTATCTAACGAAAATAAGCTGGATTTTATCCAGCCCAATAATTTACCTGGTGCTTTCAAGCAAATTAAAGCAGATCAAAATAATAATATATGGGCAATTCAGGATCAACAAGGAATGGTTAAACAAGCAAACAATAATTGGATAACAATTCCCTTGCCAAATACCTATAGCAAGAATGGTCTTAATCAATTTATACTTAGTAATCAGGGGCAAGCTTGGATCATCGCACCCAATCAACAAGGTTTATATGTTTATCAATCCAATTCGTTTTATGCAAATGAAATTTGGAAACAATATACCACACAACCCGCTAATGGAAACTTACCTAGTACAAATGTGACTAGTCTTTGTAAAGACCTAAATGGAAGCATCTGGGTTGGCACCGACAATGGTATTGGTATATATAATTGTGGAGATATTGGCTCCGAGCCATGTAACGCTTATTTGCCCATTGTAAAAAATAATGGTTTCAATGGATATTTATTTCAAAAAGAAACGGTTCATTGTATAAGTATTGACGGCGCAAATAGAAAGTGGATTGGAACCAACAATGGCGCTTGGTTGTTAAGTGAGGATGGCGAAAGTATCATTGAACACTTTACAAAACTAAATAGCCCTTTACCAAATGACACCGTTTTTCAAATACTTATACATCCCAACACTGGAGAAGTTTTTTTGAATACTAAAAATCAAATGGTAAGTTATAGAGGAACTGCTACCAATGGAAAAGAAACACAATCTACCATTCAAATTTTTCCCAATCCGGTCTCTACTCATTTTAATGGAAATATTGCAATCAGAAACTTAGTGGAAAATGCATTGGTTAAAGTAACCGATTTAAGCGGCAAGTTATTATATCAAACCACTGCATTAGGGGGACAAGCGCTTTGGAATGGAAGAAACCTTCAAGGCGGTAAAGTAGCAGCGGGAATTTACCTTGTTTTTGTTAGAGATATAAGCGGAAATGAAAAATCAGTGGGAAAAATTGTTATCGCAGATGGTTATTAGTTGACACTTAATTCAAAATCTTTAAACGCTTTAAAGTTTAATATACCTCTTTCTCCATCTATTACACGATACATAATTTGTCTTACTTTTTTAGTAGGCACTTTTATAGTTGTATCTGCATCATAAATTGGAAACTTTCTAAACAATATCCCTTCCACCAATTTGTATTCATCACCACCCCTATATCCTTTACTTAATTTGAAATCATTGGATATATCAGGAAAATAAATTGGTTGCATCATCTCATCATTCTTTGAACCAACACAAAATAAATTGATTTTGCCGGAAGGCTCTAAAATATAGATGATTAAGTCCGCAAACCCATCTTGATTCAAATCATCAATTTCTGCCGAAATTACGCGTGCTTTTAACTCTAAATTCACCTCTCTTGCCTCAGATTTGAATCCAATTGGTTTAATATTTAAGGAATTTTGACTAAGGGATTTATTAGTGCAAGAAACCCTAAATCCTACTTTACCTATTTTTAAGGTACTATCGTACTTTTTTAAATCTTGACCAATAGCGCCAATGGTTAAAAACAAAAAAACGATGCTAAAAAATTTGTACATTCGAAATGTAATTTAAGGATACAAAGTTAATCGTTTACTTTTAAAAATACCATAAACTAATCTAGATGTCTTTCTCCATTGATATTCAATCTGTTTCATCCTTTAAGCGCATTCGCATTACCAATCTTATAAGCAAAGCATACATTGATATAATTAGCAAAGGCGGTATTTTAAATAGCTGGATGCAACCCGCTGAAAATTGGGATATTATCGATGGTAATGACTTTAGCAACGGATGGTCAAATTTTGAATCCAATGGATTTAAAAGTGCAAAAATGTCCCCTTATGCTTGCAGATTATTGAATGGTATTTATGAACATGAAAACAAGTCCTATAAAGTTGAAAAGTTTTACTTAGGAAATCATGGTCTACATGGTATTTTATATGATGCTGAATTTGAAATTATTGAAACAAATATAAATAGTCAAAGCGCGCAAGTGAAATTGGAATTTCAATATCTGGGAACGGACGTGGGTTTCCCTTTTGAATATAACATTCAACTTACCTGGACCTATTTTTCAGACAATACCATAAACATTCAAACAACCATCACTAATAAAAGTAATCAGTCCATCCCTATGATGGATGGATGGCATCCTTATTTTAGACTAGGTGAAAACATAAGCAATTGTAGTCTTCAATTTAGCAATAAAGGCATTTTAGAATATGATGCAGCTTTAATTCCAACAGGCAATGTTACCTCAAATGCTATTTTTGAAAAAGCAACTCCGCTTGATCATATAAAATTGGACAACGGCTATTTATTGGATAATGAATTTGCCATTTGCATTTTAGAAAATGAAAAATACATTTTAAAAGTTAAGCCTAGTGCGGCCTACCCTTATTTACAGTTATATACTCCTGATCACAGAAAAAGTATTGCTATTGAAAATTTAAGTGCTGCACCAAATTGTTTTAATAATAAAATGGGGCTGCATATTATGCAACCCCAAGCTATTTGGAACCTTGAAACAAGCTACCAGCTTATTACCAAGTAAAAGATGATTAAACTATAGCAGTAATGCTTATCTCAACATTTACATTCCTAGGTAAAGTTTTTACCGCAACAGTTTCTCTTGCTGGAAAATCAGCAGAAAAATAGCTTCCATACACTTCATTAACTTGGGCAAATAATTGCATGTCGCTTAAGAATATGGTGGTTTTCACAACATGGTTAAAACTTATTTTAGCCTCGTCTAATATTGCTTTTATATTCTCCATTACCTGCTTTGTTTCTGCTTGTATTGAATCCAGCACAATTTCTCCTGTTGCTGGATTAAATGCAATTTGACCACTAGCAAATAAAAAGCCATTTGCAATCACCGCCTGACTGTATGGGCCAATGGGAGCGGGCACTTTATCTGTTTGAATAATTTGTTTTGACATAATAATTTATATTAGAAGCACAATTTCTTATTTTTCTATCAAATACACGCTTATTTTTGCAAAACAATTCAAATAACTTGGCAACATTTTTATACATAGATACAGCAGGGGAAAGAGCCATGGTTGCCGTAGGTAGTGAAAGTGCAATTTTGGCAATTGAAACAAACGAAATGGTTAATACCCATGCTTCTTTTGTTCAAACTGCAATAGATAAAATGTGTAAGGAAATAAACATGCCCATTCATGAACTTGATGCAGTGGTGGTGACTATGGGACCAGGAAGTTATACGGGACTTAGAGTTGGCCTCTCTAGCGCAAAAGGCATAGCCTATGCAATTAATAAACCACTCATTGGGATATCAACATTAGCACTTTTAGCCAAGCATGCAATTACACATATCAATTTAATAAAAACGGAAAAAAACATTCAAATATTTAGCATGATAGATGCAAAAAGAATGGAGGTATTTGGTGCCATTTACAATGCAGATTTATCCATTATTTTGCCAGAACAGGCTATTGTACTTGATTCGGAGTTTATGGCAAATCTGCTTGATAAAGGACCATTGCTCTGCGTGGGAAATGGAGCGATTAAAACAAATCAACTATTTTCTAATGCCCAACTACATTGCATTGAATCGCAATACGATATACAAGATTTCAAGCTGCTTGCCTTTGAAAAATGGGCTAAAAAGGAGTTTGAAAACACAGCATATTCAATCCCATCCTATCTAAAAGAGTTTTATCAAGGTCCAGCAAAATCCTCCAAATAAAAAAGGAGAAAAGGATGAATGGCAAGCAGAATTTCCAATTTCGCAATTATTTATATATAATTATTTAAATTAATAACGTAATTTCGTATAGACAATTGTTTGTTGATAACCCCCAAATCCTTAAAATTGTAATGAATCAATCTTTACCCCAACTACAACTAGCAAATGGCAAGGCGCCATTGAAAGTGGATTTGCTACACAGCAAAAAAGCGGCTATGATTTTACGTGCTTTAAATCACAAATTGCGTCAGCAAATTGTGAAATTAATAGACGAACAACAGAAAATGACCGTAACAGAAATTTACGTAAAACTCCGACTAGAACAGTCTGTTGCTTCACAACATTTGGCAATTCTAAGAAGAGCAGGAATTGTTGTTACCACAAGAGAAGGAAAATTTATTTTTTACACAGTAGACTACAATAGATTGGAGCAAATCAATCAATTTGTTGAGCAACTTGTTGGATAATATGATTATTTCTTTTGAACAATTCAAGCCATTGCTTGATGATCCTAACTTTGTTTTGATAGATACAAGATCACCAGAAAAATGGATGGATGGTCATATCCCAAACTCATTAAATATCACCCCTGCTACTGTGAAATTCGCAGTAGCGTTGGGTGTGATTGAAAAAGCCACCTCCCTTTTATTTGTTTTTGATACAACTTTAGAAAAAGAAACCCTGGCTTATTTTAAAGAAGCTGGTTTTACCAATATAAAAGGCTACTTAGCAGGCGGTTTTGACGCATGGAAAAATAATCAAGAAAAAACAGACATGCTTATTCAAATTGAGCCTGATGAATTTGCAATGGATATTCCCTTTGATGAATTCTTAATGCCTTTGGATATTAGAGAAGAGGCTGCATTTAATGCCTCTCACATTAAAAATGCTGTATCATTGCCTTTGTCTGAATTTATGGACCCTGGTAGCATGTCAGAACTAGATGAACACTTTAATATCTATATTATTAGTGAAGACGGTCTTAAGAATACCCTTGCAGCAAGTATATTAAAAAAGCAAGGGATCCACAATATTAGAGTCGTTATGGATGGTTGGGAAGGTGTACAATTTTTAAAAGATAAATTTAGCTTTGAAAGTATTAAGAAAGCAAAAATCACAAAGCAAGATCCAAACAACAAAGGCTTCTTAGAAGATTAAAAAGGCTAGGAAATATCCTTGCTTTAGCAATACAAACCAGTGTAAAAGACCAACGGTCATCACTTTATCAATAAGTTTTCATGTGCAGCAGCATCATAGGTGTATTTCCATCGACGATGACTCCACAAATAATTAGATGGATTCAACTTAATTTTTTCTTCTAAGACTTTTACATACAAAGCCGTCAATTGACCATCCTTGAAATAGTTGGGTGAAATGGTCATTACTTCATACGCTGA
>CANHIR010000089.1 GCA_947461015.1 Bacteroidota bacterium
AATGCAAGCAGCAGTGCCCAGTCATTTAAAAATAAGTAGCGAATCTATTTTTATATACAACGAGGAACAGGCAATTGATAGTCATACATTGAGTGATACGGAATATATTATAAGCGAAGCTTTGCAAATAAAAAAAGAACTTAGCCTAATTGAAGTTCAAAAGTTATTGGATAAAAAATCTGTTTACCCAATAGATAATAAGCTTATTCAAAAAGGAATTTGCTTTATTCAGGAAAACTTAAAAGATAAATACAAAACAAAACAAGAAACATATATACTGTTAGCACCCGAATATAAATCTGAAGAAAAAATTGAACAGCTACTAAATGAATGGACAAAAGCGCCAAAACAACTGGCACTACTGCTCTCTTTTTTACACTTTGAAAAAACCGAGGGAGAAGTAAGTCAAAAATCAGTGCTAGAAAAATCGGGGGCTAGCCATGCGCAACTAAAGGCGTTAATTGACAAAGGAATTCTAATTGCTGAGAAGCGAAAAATAGACCGTTTAAAAAAGGATGGAGTCTTAGATGAACAAGCACTTCACAAATTATCAGCATTACAACAAGCTGCCTTAGATTCAATTAAGCAACAACTAACAACACACCCGGTTCATTTATTACATGGTATTACAGGCAGTGGAAAGACACAGATATATGTGGCACTAATTAATGAATTCGTAAAAAAAGATCAACAAGCCTTGTATATGCTTCCTGAAATTGCGTTGACGGCACAAATGATTCGCCGTTTAAAACAATATTTTGGAAATAGTATTGCTATTTATCATTCAAAATTTAACCCCAACGAAAGGGTTGAAATTTGGAATAAGGTAAAAACTGGTGAAATTAAAATTGTACTAGGAGCAAGATCGGCATTGTTCCTGCCCTATAAAAATTTATCACTCATTATTGTAGACGAAGAACATGATGGATCCTATAAACAACAAGATCCAGCACCTCGATACCAAGCAAGAGATACGGCTATTTATTACGCAAATAAATTAAATGCAAAAGTTATACTAGGCTCAGCAACACCATCGGTTGAATCTTATTATAATGCGGAAAATAAAAAATATGGTTATACTCATTTAACGGAAAGATACAACCTAGGGGCACTTCCAAGCATACAAATAATAGATACTAAAAAACAGCCTTCCGGAACCGCCATTTTAACTCCCCTATTATTGGCGGAGATTAAAAAAACAATTGAACAACAAAAACAGGTTATACTATTTCAAAACAGAAGAGGCTATGCGGCCTATTTAATTTGTGAAACCTGTGGTTGGATTCCACATTGTACACATTGTGATGTAACGCTTACCTATCATAAACAAAAAAATCTATTATCCTGTCATTATTGCGGTTCAACCTACCCAATTTTAAGTACTTGTCAGGCTTGCGGTAAACAACATTTCAAACAAAAAAGTTTTGGAACCGAACAAATAGAAGAAAAATTAAACCAAGCATTGCCTGGCGTAATTGTTGCGAGAATGGATTTTGACAATGTGAAAGGTAAAAATGAACATGATCAATTAATTCAACAGTTTGAACAAAGACAAATAGATGTATTAGTAGGAACACAAATGGTAGTGAAAGGTTTAGATTTTGAGAACGTAGACCTCGTTGGCATCGTGGATGCAGATAGTTTATTAAATTTTAATCAGTATCGCGTAAACGAAAGGGCTTTCCAAATGATGGAACAAGTAAGTGGTAGAGCAGGAAGAAAAAACAGCAACGGAAAAGTACTTATTCAAGTGAGCCAAATACAACATCCAATTGTACAGCTAGTTCAACAACATGACTATCTTGGATTTTATAAGTTTGAAATACAAAACAGAAAACAATTTGCCTACCCTCCTTTTAGCAGGCTTTTAAGCATTCTTTTTAAACACAAGGAAAATAATATTGCGGAAGAAGCAGCAAATCATTATCTGCATTCACTTACCCCAGAAATTCAAAGAACTGTGCTTGGTCCAGCCCAACCATTGGTAAATAGGGTGCGCAATAAATATATTTGGGAGCTTTGTGTAAAAATATCCACACAATCTGGTCAATTACAAATTGCCAAGAAACAATTACTTAGTTATATACAACTCATTCAAGTGCACCCAAGATATAAAACTGTTCAAATCATCATTGACGTGGATCCAAATTAGTAACACTTTTCTAAGATAAAATTTAACATGATCCTTGAACAAAATATATCATTAAAGCCCTACCATTTTTTTAGCAGTGATGAAAAATCTAATTTTTTCACTACTATTCACCAATTAGATCAAGTTGAAAACATAGTTAATTGGTGCAAAGCAAATACCTTACCATTACTTATATTAGGAGCAGGATCAAATTTACTTTTCACAAAAAATTATATTGGCCTGGTAGCAAAGATGGAAATAATGGGAATCAAAAAAATAAATGAATCCTCAAGTACCGTCTCCTTGGAAGTGGGTGCTGGAGAAAATTGGCACCATTTTGTTAGTTATTGTATTCAAAAAGGATGGGGCGGATTAGAAAACCTAAGTTTAATTCCAGGCTCGGTTGGTGCAAGTCCTATACAAAATATTGGCGCCTATGGTGCAGAAGTGCAAAGTTGTATTGAGCAAGTAAAAGTATACGATACGCTCACTAATCAATGGACTAACTTATTTAATGATGATTGTAAATTTAAATACCGAACAAGTATATTTAAACAACAACCCGATAGATTCATTATTACCCATGTTCAATTTAAATTGCATAAACAGCCACTCCTAAAAACAGACCATGGAGCCATTAGAGAAGTGCTACATGTAAAAGGAATTAAAAATCCAAGTCTAGAAAATATTGCAGCAGCTGTAACTCAAATACGAATAGACAAATTACCTGATCCCAAAATAATGGCGAATGCTGGTAGCTTTTTTAAAAATCCAATTGTGCCAAAAGAAAAGTACTTGTTACTTGAACAAAAATTTCCCAATATCATAGCACATCCCATATCTGATACTAGCTACAAAATTTCAGCTGCTTGGCTTATTGAAGCCTGCGGCTGGAAAGGTCTTAGAAAAGGGAATGTGGGTTGTTATGAAAAACATGCATTGGTAATTGTTAGCTATGGAATAAAAACAGGTATGGAAGTATATGATTTTTCGGAAGCAATCATTTCGGATATTCAAACAAAATTCAATTTAATACTTGAAAGGGAAGTAGCTATTTACTAGGGTACTAATAATAAATAGCTACCCCTTTAATAAACAAGGACCTCATTTGAGGCCCTTGTTTATTAATTATATTTTAATGCTTTTCTATTTTAATACTTCGCATTTAAATCTGTTCTTCTATTTTCTGCCCTTCCTTTTACTGTTTTATTGGTTGCAATTGGATTTGAATCTGCTACACCTTGCTTTATTAATCGCTTGCCATCAATCCCTTTCTTAACTAAATAAGCAAATACAACAGCAGCTCTTTTTTCAGATAATTTTTGATTGAATGATTTTGATCCAGTGTTGTCTGTATTACCAACAATTTCTAAACCGATATTTGGGTATTTATTCAGTTCTAGGATCGCAAGATCAAGTTTAGCTAATTTGTTTTTTGCTAATGCAACTTTGCCAATTGAAAATTTAAAATTAGCTGCAATCTCATTTAATAGTGGTTGAATGTCTGCACAACCGTTGTTGGCAGCAATGCCTGGCTCAGTAGGACATTTGTCTTCTTCGTCATTTACGCCATCCTTATCTGTATCCGGTATTGGGCAACCAGCATATCTAGTTAATCCCGCAACAGTAGGACATTTATCTTCTTCATCATTTACCCCATCCTTATCTGTATCTGGTATTGGACAACCATTGTATTTAACAGTTCCAGCAACTGAAGGACACTTATCTTGCTCATCATTAACACCATCCTTATCCGTATCTGGGATAGGACAACCGTCGTATTTAGCGACCCCTGCAATCGTAGGACATTTATCCAAACTATCTATCACCCCATCATTGTCACCATCCACTTGAATAGGCGCTGGAGGAAGTACAATTGGCTTTCTGTCTTTTCCCTTTAGAGGTAAAGAATAACTTATTGAATAACTATTGTGTTTTTTAGTCAAATAAGATACCTCAGCATTATGTGTTGCTTGAATAAATATATAAGAACCATAATTTGCTTTAATTTGAAGACCTGCGCCCATTGGAGCATAAGCGGTATAATAGTTTAATCTATCAATACCTACACCAATACCTGCGGTAACATAAGGTACTACTGGATGCTCATCCGTTAACAATTTATAGTTCAAATTGAAATCCAATGACACATAATCTTTAATCGTATAGGCATTAGGCACTTTTAATGAAGTATAATAAGGGTACCTAAACGTTGACAACTCAACGTTAGCGATAAAATCTACTTTCTTAGTCCAACCTTGTATATATTGGAAACCATAATTCGCTGCCGACTTCGTAAGCCCATTTGTATTATTGGTTTTCTTAAAATCATACATACCCAATCTCAAAGCAATTGAGGCCGGTTTTACGGTTGCTGTATCCTGTGCAATAACATTTGCTGAAAAAGCCAATGCAATGAACAAGTAAATTATTTTTTTCATAAGATATTTGAAATTTTTATAATGTAAAATTAAGGTTAATTATTGATAATTTGAATTTAAAAAATTACAATCAGGTTCATTGTATTTCAATCACTTCCACAACACTATCAATATTAAGTGTTCCATAAATATGCGGAAACAACTCGTCTAAATCAACTGCCAATTCAAATAATACTGGCCTGTTAACTTTTGCTTTTTCAATTTTCAATTTAACCAATCCAGTTTGTCCTTTATAGAATCTATCCAAAACACCTGAAACTTGTCTTTCAATTGAACAGTGAATAAACCCTTCGGCATCATAGCCAGCAGGCTTGTATTCGCCATTTATTTTTGCTTGCTCCCACTCTTTATTAGAAGTCACATGATATATAAATTCGCTTTCCATTTTTTAGTTTTTTTTAATTACGCTTTTATTTTAAAATTCTTGGTATTTTTTGTTCTAATAACATTAAATCCGCAAGTACGATAGCAGTTACTGCTTCCAAGACCACAGGTACCCTTAATGCAATACATAAATCGTGTCTTCCTTTTACTGAAAAAACCTCCTTTTCATTGGTTTCCCAATTCCAAGTAGTTTGATTTTTTGGTGTTGAAGAAGTTGGCTTTACTGCAATTCTAAATACGAAGTCATTGCCATTGGTATAACCCCCTACAACCCCACCTGCGTGGTTTGTTGTAGTTTTTCCACTTGCATTTTCAATTGCGTCATTATGATCCACCCCAAACATAGCTGCTGCAGCAAAACCAGTTCCAAATTCAATGCCTCTAATGGCAGGAATTGAAAATACAGCATGGCTAATTAAGGATTCTACTGAATCAAAGAAATGTTCTCCTAAACCAATAGGCAATCCCTTCACCACACATTCCACAATGCCGCCTACGCTGTCTTTTTGATCTATTGCTTTTTGTATTCCTTTTTCAACATCCGCTTCACCACCAATACTTACTATATGAGATTCTACTTTAATGTCTTTTAATAATTTTTTTGCAATCACACCAGCACCCACTAAAGCAGCCGTTAACCTTCCGCTAAAATGCCCACCTCCTCTATAATCCTCAAAGCCACCAAATTTATGATGTGCCGTGAAATCGGAATGTCCTGGTCTTGGAACTGCTCTTTGTTTTTCATAATCCCCACTACGCGTATTGTTGTTTTCAAATAACATGGTGATAGGAGCACCTGTAGTGATATCATTAAATAAACCCGACTTAAAAATAGGTATATCATCCTCCTGCCTTGGTGTGGTCCCTTTTTGCTTTCCTCCTTTTCGTCGCTCCATATCGGTCACAAAATGGGCTTGCAATAAATTTAATCCCGCTGGACATCCATCTATTACAATGCCAACACAAGCCCCATGTGACTCGCCTAAAATTTGTACTTTAAATAAGGTTCCAAAACTATTCATGATAAACTTAATATTACAAGTTAAGAATTTAATTGATTCTTTACAAAACCCACTATTCTAGGGTCACTTTTGCACCTAATTCCGCCATATGTTCGAAAAAGTTGGTGTAAGACTTATTAATTGCCTCTGCAGCTGTAATCACAACTGGTCCGCTTGCCTTTAATGCTACCACGCCACAAGCCATCGCAATTCTATGATCATGTTGAGAAAACACTGTAGCCCCTTTTATTTCACCACCGCCATGTATTTTCATTATATCTCCTTCTAAATCTATTTGTATACCTAGTTTCGCAAACTCGGTTTGCAAGGTTAATCCTCGGTCACTTTCTTTATGTGCCAAACGACTCACGCCGCTAATTTCTGACACTCCCATACAAACAGAAGCAAGCGCTACAAGTGGAGGGAATAAATCTGGACAATCGGTTGCATCAAATTCAAAAGGACTTAACGTATTGCCATTTTCAGATCCAATTTTAATTCCATCTTCATCTATCGCTATAGAAACATTAGCACTTTGCAATGCTTGTATTACTTCTCTGTCGGCTTGTGTAGATTCCATTTGCAAGCCCTTTACTTTAATAGGTCCCGCAATGGCACCTGCTACTAATAAAAAAGCAGCTCCACTCCAATCACCTTCTACTGTATATTCAATTACTTCTTTTAAAGGTTCGTGAGGTAAAAATTCAAACTGCTCGTAATTAGTATGTGTGACATTCCAACCAAAAGCATTCAATACCGCTAAGGTTAAATCAATATAGGGTTTGCTCTTTAAATCCAACACATTAATGACCGCACCCTCCGCATCACTTGCTGCATAAGCCATTAGCAGCCCTGTTAAAAATTGTGAACTTAAAGAACCGTCTACCGTAATGTTTGCGGGCGCTTTTAATGGTCCTTGAATTTGAATGGGCAAAAATCCATTTTGAGAATGGATGGTTACACCTAATGCAGGGAATATTTTATCAAAAAAATGCATAGGGCGTTTTACTAAACTGCCCTTTCCATTAATAGTGATGGATTGACTACTTAAAGCAGCAATGGGGGTGAACATCCTAATGCCTAATCCGCTTTCACCGCAATTCATTTCAGGCCCAATAGGCTGTACTCCTTTAGAAATTACTTTAATGGATTCAACAATGTTTGCTCCATTATCATTCATTGCCTTTTTAATTTCAACCTGCGCGCCTAATTTTTGTATTACATCTAGCGCCGCTAAATCATCATTAGAATGTCCTGGATTTGAAATAATGGTTTGACCCACATGCAATAAGGCAGCTGCACATGCTCTTTGCATACTACTTTTGCTTGCAGGTGCAACTTGAGCACCGTTTAATTTTCCAGGATAAACCGTAGCAATCATATTAAGAATATAACTTTATTAGTTTTTGCAATGTATTCATAGGGATGGTTTCATATACTGCCTTACCCATTTTGTTTAGTAGCACATATTGCATTCCTTTTGCTGCATTCTTTTTATCCTTCTGCATCACTTTCATGGCAGCATCAATATCAAAATGCATTGCTGTTGGTAAACCATATTTTTGAA
>CANHIR010000090.1 GCA_947461015.1 Bacteroidota bacterium
AAAGTGCTTTCAATTAATTTAACAGGTCCTTTTATTGGGTGTAAAATATGTATCCCTTATATGCGTATGTCTGGAGGAGGATCTATAGTGAATGTGGCTTCCATAGCTGGAATTGTAGGTGGAAATGGAGCAGCATACAGTTCCTCAAAAGGAGGGTTGGTATTATTTGGCAAGGATTTAGCCGTTTCGTTGGCCAAAGATAAAATAAGGGTAAATACAATATGCCCGGGAGGGGTATTAACCCCTATGACGGAGGCATTTATGAATGGGCCCGATATGGAACAAATGATTAAACTAATGTCGCCACAAGGTCGTATGGCCAATCCTATGGAAATAGCAACAGGCGCCTTATTTTTGGCATCCGATGAATCTACTTTTATGACGGGCACCGAATTCATTATGGACGGGGGATTGGTTGCTAGATAAACTAATATAGATTTAATTTTTAATAAGGGTAAACTGTTTTAATTTTATCAGACAAATCTGTGTCTTACAATGTCTAATGAAACAAAAATTACCTGTCCTAACTGTGGCCAAGAAATTGACGTAAACAGTGTTATTTCCCATAATTTAGAGGAGGAGTTTAAGAAAAAATACAATGCAAAATGGTTGGAGGAAAAAAAGAAATATCAAGATGAGTTAGATAAGCTTGATAAACAAAAAAAAGAATTTGAAACCTTACAACAAAATCAAGATGCTTTGGTTGCTGAAAAACTAGACATTGCAGTTAAGGCAGAGAAAGAAAAGTATGAAAAGCAAATTAAGGCGCAATTGCAGGAAGAACAATCTGGACGAATTGCAATGATTGAAAAAGAGTTACAAGAAAAGTCTGAACAAGTAAAAGAATTGAATACGGCGAAGGCAGAAATAGAAAAAATAAAAAGAGAAAAAGATCAAATGAAGGAGGCCATTGAGGCAGAGAGTGCAAAGGCCTTAAATATAAAGCTACAGGAGGAAAAAGAAAGAATAAGAAAGACAGAGTCAGAGAAAAATGAACTTATTGTAGCAGAATTACAGAAACAATTGGATGATCAAAGGCGTTTGACCGAGGAAATGAAGCGCAAGCAAGAACAAGGTTCCATGCAATTGCAGGGGGAGGTTCAGGAGCTTGCTATTGAAGAATGGTTGACTTCCAATTTTCCATTAGACACCATTAATGAAATAAAAAAGGGAGATAGAGGGGCAGATTGCATTCAAATTGTTCATACAAGAAGCACACAAAACTGTGGCACCATTTATTATGAAAGTAAAAGAACAAAAAACTTTGAGCCAAAGTGGTTGGAAAAACTAAGAGATGATATAAGAGCTAAAGGCGCAAACATTGGTGTGCTGGTAACAGACGCATTTCCTAAAAATATGGATCGAATGGGATTGGTTGATGGAATTTGGGTTTGTTCATTTGAGGAATTCAAAGGTTTGTGTTTTGTATTAAGAGAAAGTATAGTACAATTAAGTTTAGTTGCTGCATCTCAGGAAAATAAAGGCGAAAAAACATTAATGCTATATGACTTTTTAACAAGTAATGAATTCAGATTGCAAGTAGAAGCCATTGTAGAAGGGTTTACGCAAATGCAGGCCGATTTAATTTCCGAAAAGCGTTCCATCATGGGACATTGGAAAAAAAGAGAAAAGCAAATTGAAAAAGTGTTGCTCAATACTAATTTTATGTACAATTCAATAAAAGGAATTGCAGGCAGTGCAATTCAGCCTATTAAGACATTAGAGTTGCCAGACCCATTGGAGGATGAATTAGAAGATGAAGAAATTTAAATTATCAGAAATTAAAACAGGAATATGAAATATATCATTGTCACATTATTGCTTATTACAAGTTCAGCGTATGCGCAAAACACAGATAACAAAACGCAAAACTTTAGCGATAAAACTTTATTGGCTGCCATTAAAGCAAATCAAGCAGAAGGCGGCCTGGCTATTGTAGTGGATTTATCTACAAACAAAATTATATCCTACAGCGCTTTTTCAAAAAAAGGAGTTGCTTATGTGCAAGACACTAATTTAATGAATACGCCCATAGAGCCAGCAAGTTTAATGTTGCCCATATCGGCCGCCGTAATCATTGACAATTTCGATGTTCATTTGAAAAATGAGGTAAATTTAGAAGGTGGGTCAACGGTAATAAATGGCAAAAAAATAGTAGATGCCGAAATGCATGGAATTAAGAATACAAGTTTGTTAAATGTAATTGCAGAGTCATCCAATGTAGGAATTGCGAAATTGGTGAACAATGCTTTTAAGGATAAACAAACAAGTACTTTTTTTATTGATAAAGTACAAGCATATGTGGGAAATACACCTGTTGCACAATTCATGCAGGATAATAACAATTTAGCTACACTTGCTTTTGGATATGGATTAACACTAACCCCAAAACAAATTTTCAATTTTTATACGCGTGTGGCAAGTAATGATAATCAATTATTTAACCATCCAAACACTTTGCAAGAAGTAAAAGCAGCTTTAGCTGAGGTTTGTACAAATGGAACAGCAAGGAAGTTGTTTTCAAACTTAAATTACAAAGTTGCTGGGAAAACAGGCACTGGGTTGGTTGCTAATAAAAATGGCTACAAAGACAATCAATATCTTTCATCATTCATTGGATTTACTTCCCTTGATCAGCCTCAATATGCATGTATGGTTATGATAAAAAATAAGCCAAATGCAGTAAATCATTATGGTGCATCCGTTGCTGGACCTGTATTTAATGCATTAATTCAAAACCTCCTTTCAAAATAAATATTTATGAAATTAAAATTATTTTTGTCCATAGGTGTACTACTTTTCGCTTTCTCAACAAAAGCGCAGGTGGTTTATAAGACTTCCTATAAGAGTGAGGCGGACAAGGTTATTTATGTTACTGAATATAAGTCAGAGGCCGATATGATTGTTTATGAAACAAAATACAAATCAGAATCAAAACCATATTCTGGTATTTGGTATTGGACCACTTTCAAATCTGAGGCTGACTGGGCTGTTTATTTTACCAAATATAAATCAGAGGCCAATTTGAAGGTATACTTTACAAAGTTTAAAAGTGAAGCTGGGGTTAAATAGTCACTAGTTTAGGGAGTGATTGAAATCCCTAAATTCATTCACTTTTATTCCCTTTAGTAAGTTTGGCTCTTTTAAGTTTATATCCAATAAAATATCATCTGCTCCTTTTTCATAAAAGCTTCCTGTATATTTAAATTTAGTTGTACCCATTTCGGTTGCTATTATTTTATTGTCGGCTGTTGCATATTTTACAATTTTATATCTATGAGGGGAGTCTCTAGATTCAGTTCCATCCATATCCCATATACCATTTAGTAAAATTGTTTCATTGTCATTTATATTTACAGCATTTAGTGAAAGCTGACCGCTGGTAAATAGTTTTTTACTTTGTAATCTTCCATTTATTTCTGTAATTATATAAGTATTAAACCAGTCGTTTGGAGCGCCTGACCCATCATTGTATTTAAATTTCAAATAAATATTTTTAGGTGTTTTATTTACGGAAATTGTTGAGTACAATAAATACTCCATACAATTTGTTTGTTCGTTTTCAGAGGTAAATGTTTCTTTATACACAATTTCATTCTTGCTATTTTTCATAACAACAGTGACGGGAGATTCAATTAAATAAGGAGATTCCTCATTTTTATAACTTATCTTTTTTTCATCGAAACGATCCCTATAAAAGTATACATGATAAGACGCTTTATTTAATTGAATTTCTTGCATTGTTAATTCAAGTACAAATTTTGCCGAATCAAGAGGCGGTTTTATTTCAGGCGTTAGTTTTGCATCTTTTGGTTTACAGTTGCAAAGTAGTAATGCCATTAAAATACAAGGCATTATTGTTTGAATACGAAGCATTGTTTAAATTTTACGTATTAGCAATTTAAGACATATTTAATGAATTTATATTTAAAAGTGTTAAACAATTATTCAATATGGTTGTTATTTAATAAACAACAAAATGAAATTCATATATATAAGTTTAGCATTAATTAGCATTTACATTGCTTTTCAATCATTTATCGCTGTAAATGCAGCTAAAACTGAAAAACAGAAATACAGGCTAATCCAAAAAGAAGATCGATTTGAGATTCGCTTTTACCCTTCAGCAACCATTGCCACTATTTATTCAAATGCTACAGATTATAAGGGATTGGCTAACAATGGGTTCAGAAAATTAGCCAGTTACATATTTGGTGGTAATGAACAAAAGCAAAGTATTTCAATGACCACCCCAGTAATAATGAGCATGTCTGACAAGGGTTCTACTATGAGTTTTGTAATGCCTGAGAAATACAATACAACAGCTTTGCCTATTCCCAATGATAAAAGCATAAGTATAGAGAAAAGTAAACCTGTTTATGTAGCCTCCATTAGTTTTTCAGGATATGCAACGGATGCAAAAATAAAAATGTATAAAGAACAGCTAGAGCAAATATTGCAGGGTAAGCATATAAAAATGACAGGGGAGTATAGTTTCTTAGGGTATAATGCGCCTTATCAGTTTTTTGGCAGAACAAACGAAATCATTATCCCAATTGAATGGAAAGAATAGATATAGATAGAATTATTGAGATGGCATGGGAGGATCGAACGCCATTTGAAGCAATTTATATACAGTTTGGTTACTCAGAAGCAGATACAATTAAGTTAATGCGAAAAGAGTTAAAACGTAACAGTTTCAATTTATGGCGTAAAAGAGTTAATAGTGGAGTGAGTCAAAAGCATCTTGTAAAAAGAAGTGCTAATATCAAAAGGTTTAAATGTTCTCTCCAAAAAGCCATTTCTATGAATAAGATTAGTAAGCGTTAACTATGCCTTCTTTTTCTTACAAGCTTCACTACAATATTTAACTTCCTCCCAATCTCTTTCCCATTTTTTACGCCAACTAAAAGGGCGACTACAATGCAAACAAATTTTAGTAGGTAAGTTTTCTTTTTTAATAGGTTTATTGTTGCTGTTTTTCACAATGATTTATTTAAGGAGCATTTGCCTAAAAGTTAAATTAATTCTAGGCGCATTAATTTTGGTAGATTTTGGTAAACAATGCAACCAATGCTTTTGAAGTTCACCTTTCATCTCAAGCAAAGATCCGTTTTCTAAAATCAGGGAACTTGTTTCCTTTGTAGTTCTATTTTTAAATGAAAATTTTCTTTCAGCACCTAGGCTCAATGAGGCTATGGAACTATTGGGCTTTATTTCAATTTCATTATCAGCATGCCATCCCATTGCTTCATTGCCGTCGTGGTAAAGGTTCAATAGACAGGCATTATAGTGTGTGTTGGTATAGGATTCAGCAATGCTTTTGATTGCTTGTAAAATAGGTATCCAGGGTAAGCCTTTTTTAGTTTTTTGGGAATAGCGATACTCGATATTTAGATCGCTGTAAAAAGCTACTTTTCTTTTGGTTACTATTTCTTTCCCAAACATCACAACCACCTCGTTCTTCCATTCAATTTTGTTTAATAATTCAGAAAAATAGTGGGCTAATAATTCCTCAGATAGGATTTTCCCATAGTAAATTGCTTTTCCCTCTTGGTTTATGATATATGGAAAATCTTTGTTCAATTGTGTGGTAGTTTTTTTTATTCTTTAAAATGGTAGTTTCTTTGCACATCTATAAAACAATAGTACATATATAATTGTTGTACTATTTTACTAATTATTATTTATGCATAGTCAAGTTGTTGGTCTACTCTCAAAAATTCAACCAATAAGAAATCGTTTATTATCCCATCCGGTATATACACAAATCTACGATTTGAATGGGTTGCAGAAATTCACAACCTTCCATATTTTTGCAGTATGGGACTTTATGAGTCTTTTAAAATCCTTGCAGATGGGTCTTACCTGTGTCCAATTACCATGGATGCCCGTTGGGTCCGCAAACACAAGATTTTTGATAAATGAGATTGTTGCAGGCGAGGAGTCGGATGTAGATGAATATGGAAATCGCATTAGCCATTTTGAATTGTACTTACAGGCAATGAAACAAATGGGGGCATCCACTAAAAATATGGAGGCATTGATTGAGCAGGTTCAATCAGGGAAATCTATTCAAGAAGCCATTACTACTTTGGATATTCCGGATCAGGTAAAAGCCTTTTTGCACTATACTTTTGATATTGCTCAAAATGCACCTTTGCATGTAAAAGCAGCAGTTTTTACTTTTGGCAGAGAGGATTTAATTCCTGATATGTTCACCCAAATACTAAATAAAATACATGCAGAGCATCCCCAAAAAGTGTCCATTTTTAAATATTATATCGAAAGGCATATTGAAGTGGATGGGGGGCATCATAGTCAGCTAGCAATTGAAATGGTTACTGAATTATGTGGGGATGATTCGAAAAAGTGGGAGGAAGCAGTAGCAGCTTCAATAAAAGCGTTGGAAGTCCGATATGCTTTGTGGGATGCTATCATACAGCATTAATTTAACTTTCCCATTGACCACAGGTTCTTGTAGATACTAAGGTAAAATTTAGCCTTTAGTGCTATGTGTTTCTGTTCTGTTTCAATAAATTTTAGTTCTCTATTATTTATTAAAAACAAACTGCTTTCACCCATTTGAAATTTATTATTTTCAGTATCAAATAATAGTTTATTGGCAGTTAAAACAAGTTCATTGGTTCTTATTTGTTGTTTTAAAGAATGAAATTCAGAAAAGCTGCTTTTTACTTTATTTTCAATTTCAAGTGTAATATATTTTCTATCTAAATTCAGGTCCTCTATTTTATTTTTAGTTTTGGCTATTTCTCCTCTAGCCTGCCTTTGAAAAAGAGGCATACTTAAGGATAGGCCATATTTGAAATTATTGGATGAGTTTATTGTAGTCGAAAAATTTCTTAAGTCGTTGTCTAAAGCATTATAATTTAATTTAAGAGAAGGGAATAGTTCAACGAATTTTAATCTTTTTTCTACATCTAAAAATTTCAATTTAGCGTCTGTCATTTTTAACTTTGGATGTAGTTGGGTTGCTTGACTAATTTGATCTTCTAAATCACCAATGTCAATTTTTACAATTTTGCCTATTTCAAAATTGCTAACTGGCTGAATAGTTTCATCTAATTCAAAGGGTAATTTATTTTCTGTCCAAAAAAAGTTGCTTAGTTCAAAGCTAGCCTTTTGCAATTCTACAGCAGATTGAGTTTGTAATATTTCAAAATTTTGTAATTGAGTTAAAGCTTCTGTGGTGTCAATTGGAGCTCTATCTCCGGAGAGGTATGACTTTTTTAATACTTCATAACGATCCTTATTGCTTTGAACCGATTTTAGTAATAATGCGTTATTATAAAATGCGGAAACCCAGTTCCAGTAAGCAGTTGTAGCATCTAGCATTAAATCATTAATAATTAAAAGTTGTTCATTTTTTGTAAGCTCAACAATATTATTTGCTTGATTTATTATTGATTTTCTTTTATCTACAAGTAGCCCTCTAAATGGGTCCATGCTAACGCCTACAAATGCCGACTTATTTTTAGTTAAT
>CANHIR010000091.1 GCA_947461015.1 Bacteroidota bacterium
AGTTTTTAAAAACTTTTTATTAAAGCTCCTCTGTATGTAAATACGGGGAGCTTTTTTATTTGCATTTAGACATTAATGTAATGACTTCATTTGCTTCCTTTACATCATGTACTCGCAAAATAGAAGCACCATTTAGAATCCCAAGGGTATGTAAAACGGTTGTTCCATTTAAAGCTTCCTCAGGAGTAATATGTAAGGTTTTATAAATACTGGATTTTCTAGAAACGCCTAATAAAACAGGTAAGTCTAATGCTTTAAGCTGAGCAATTTCCTTTACAATGGTAAAATTCTCCTCTATGGTTTTGCCAAATCCGAATCCAGGATCAATTGCCCATTGCTCAATTCCATATACTGCTAGTGATTTCTTTTTTTCTTCAAAAAATTCAATAAGGTCTTTCATAATATTTTCCCTTTTGGGAACCTCATGCATTGTTTGAAAATTACCCGTTAAATGCATTCCAATAAAACCTGCTTTGTGCATTGCTATTACTTCAAGCATGTTTTCATCTAAACTGGCACAACTTATATCATTAATGATATTTGCTCCCGCAGCAAGTGCAGCAGCTGCCACTTTACTTTGAAATGTGTCTATTGAAATAAGAATTGCTGGAAATTTTAAACGAATGGCTTCTACAACGGGAATTAATTTATTCAATTCTTCGTTTAATTCAATCCTATGAGCCCCTGGTCGGGTACTTTGACCACCAATATCAATAATTTTAGCTCCTTCAGTTATGTATTTTTCGGCCAAACTTACTGCCAGCTGAACCGATTTAACACGGCTTGCTTCATAAAATGAGTCAACAGTTACGTTCAATATTCCCATAATTTGCGGGCCATCAATTTCCCAGATTCGATCTTGGGCAGGAATTTTGAACATAGTTTTATTTTAAATGTCTTATGCAGTATCTTGCAAGTGTTCAAAGTTATTAATTAACCCTGAAATTTTTATTATTTTAATGAGCCATACCTCTTCACAATATGATCAAGCCATCGCTACTTGTAGCGATATTTTTATTAAAAAAACCAAGGATTATGGAACTGCTTGGCGTGTTTTACGTATCATTTCGGTAGTGGATCAAATTTTCATTAAAGCACTTAGGATTAGAACAATTCAAGATATTGGTACACAAAAAGTAGGGGATGACATTACCGACGAATTTAAAGGCATTATTAATTACGCAGTGATTGGGTTAATTCAGTTAAAATTGAATGATCCTAAAGTAGAAGATTTGCCTGTTGCTCAAGTTCAAAATTTATATAAAGAATACGTAGAATTTTCAAAATCTACAATGTTAGATAAAAACCATGACTATGGGGAAGCATGGAGAGATATGAGCCAAGAAAGTTTTGCAGATTTAATATTGGTTAAACTATTGCGCATAAGACAGATTTTAAACAACGATGGCAAAACATTAATAAGTGAGGGGATAGATGCCAATTTTGTAGATATTTTAAATTATGCAGTTTTCGCTTTAATCTTAATTAAAGAAGGCAAACATTAATTCATACAAACATAAATAATTAGTTATGCAAAAATTCTTAACCGTTTTGCGTTGGACAGTTGGAATATTATTTATTTTATCTGGTTTAATTAAAGCCAACGATCCTTTAGGGCTTAGTTATAAAATGGACGAGTTTTTAAATGTTTGGAGTATTAGCCTAATTTCTGACAGGATTACAATGTATTTTGCTGTATTTATGAATATTTTAGAAATTGTTGCTGGACTAGCATTAATTATAAAGTATCCTTATAAACAAACACTTTGGTTGCTTCTTTCTTTGATAGTATTCTTCTCATTCTTAACCGGATATGCATTATTTTCTGGTAAAATTAAAACCTGTGGATGTTTCGGTGATTGTATTCCGCTTTCACCAAAAACTTCATTTATAAAAGATATTTTACTTTTCCTATCCATTGTTATTTTATTGATCACTAAAAAAAAGGTAAAATCAAAAATGAAAAAATCCATTGGTATTGCCCTTTTATTGTTAACTACTTTCACTGTTGGATATGGACAATTTTATGTTTTAAATCATCTTCCAATTATTGATTGTCTTCCTTATAAAGTTGGCAACGACATTGTTGAGAAAATGAAATTACCTGCTGGAGCAGTTCCTGATAGTGTTGATATAAAAATGGAGTTTTTGAAAGATGGTAAAACTTATTTTTATAGCCCAGCAAATTTGCCAGATGATTTTGATGAGTCTTATGTTTTTAAAGGCCGGAAAGATTTTATCATTAAAGGAAATGGCATCAAGGCCGAAATCGTAGATTTTTATTTAAGGGCTGTATCTGGGGTCGATTCTACTAAAACTGTTTTTGCAAATAAAGCTCCTTATGCTTTAATATTTGCTGATCAAATAGATGGAGGAAAACCTTGGAATGAAATATTAAAAAAGGCTAAATTAAAATATAGTAAAGTGTATATTGTTATTACTAAAGAAGTAGAAAATGCAACTAAAACATTTCCTAGCGAAAATATTCTAACATGCGATAACACTATTTTAAGAACAGTTGCTAGAGTATGGCCTACTGTCTATGTAATGAATGGTTCTGTTATTATGCAAAAGCAAAGTTATATCGACTTCCTGAAAGATTAATAGAGATAGTTGGATATTAGTAGTAACTTAGGATAACAACTTAAATAATTTGTTATGTGTAAGATTAAAGAAATGCTACAAAAAAAAGGCCCAGTTTTTAACGTAGTAACGCCAGAAACAAAAGTGGTTGAAGCTTTAAATATCATGAAGTCTGAGAATTTAAGTTATGTGGTCGTAATGCAAGATGGAAATTATTTAGGCATTATGTCCGAACGTGATTACACCCATAAAGTAAAATTGCAAGGAAGAAAATCTGAAACAACCACCGTTAAAGATATCATGTCTTCTGATTATCCTGTGGTGGGTTATGGTGAAGATTTACAAAGATGTATGGTTTTGATGAATGTTTATAAAACAAGATACCTACCCATATTTGATGAAATGAATTTCCAAGGGGTATTAACAATGAATGATTTAATGAGGGAAGTAATTGCTAAGGACGATTTATCTAAACCCGATTCAGATTGTTTATACGAGCTTTAAACTTATTTTATGATTACTTCATTAATCATATTTTCTCCCATTTTCTCATTGACTCTTTCAATGATTAACATTTTCTGAAAACCAAGTTCGTTTTTTAAAGGGCCAACACTGGTTTCAATAAAAAGTTTCTTGTCAAAAATGTAAATCTTATTGGTGTATTTTGCAATGGTGGTTCCCATAATTTCTGCCCACACTTCTTCAATTTGGGCAGCACGTATTCCATTTTTCAATTTACTGCTTTGAACAAATTGCTTTAATGCATCTCCTAATTTGAATACTGCCATAGTTTGTAATTTACCTAATTATTATTTTATAATTCAATAAGTTGGTAACTATTTAAATGTTTGCCTAAAATTTCGGCAATCCTTTCTCTGTGTGTATCTGTTATAAATACCTGACCGTCGGTATTATGGCTAACCCAATCCAATAATTGAATCATTCTCTGTTCGTCTAATTTTTCAAATATATCATCCATTAATAAAATAGGCGAGAACCCCTTATTTTCTTTTATCAAATTCCACTCTGCAAGACGAATCGCAAATAATAAACTTTTTCTTTGCCCCTGCGATGCTTCTTGTTTAAATGGTTGTCCTTGAATAGTAATGATTAAATCGTCCTTATGAATGCCCACATTGGTTCTTTGTAATATTTGATCTTTGGATAAAGATTGGTTTAATAAATTTTCAAATTTATCCTGATGAAGTTGGGATTGATAATGAATATCAATTTCGTCTTTTTGCCCAGCAATATGTTGATACAAGGAAAGCATAGCAGGCAAATATTGTTGAATTAATGATTGCCTATATGCATAAATCACATTTCCATTTTCAATGAGTTGCTCATTAATTGTTTCCAACAATACGGCATCCAATATTCCTGCTTCCACAGCATTTTTTAGTAAACTGTTGCGTTGAACAAGTACCTTATTGTATTGAATTAAGTGTTTTAAATAATTAGGATGCATTTGGCTTAACAAGCTATCCATGAGTTTTCTTCTTTCTTCACTGGAACCTGTAATAATTTGGACATCGTCAGGGGCAATCATCACACAAGGAATCTTTCCAATATGCTGAGATAATTTAGCATAGGGTTCTTGGTCAAAATAAAACTCCTTTTTTAGTGTTTCTCTTAAAATACAAGTAATGGGAATTTCAAGTCCATTTATCTCATAATTTCCTTCTACACGCATTCCTTCATAAGCATGGTTTACGTTTTGTGCATCAGGTCGGTTAAAGTAACTTTTTGTAAATGACAAATAATATACTGCATCCAAAATATTGGTTTTGCCTGTACCATTTGGGCCTACAATACCCACAATTCTGTCTGTAAAGACAAATTCTTTTTGTACATAGTTTCTAAATTGAACCAAAGAAAGTTGTTGAAGGCGAACCATGGGTGCAAAATACATAAGAAAAAGCTGTAATTTTATGCAAATTTTAAAGGTATGACCTTAATAAGCGAGCAACAGTTACCAAGTATCGTAAAAAGACTTGCTCATCAAATATTAGAAACCTATCCCAATTTAACCAATACGGTGTTTGTTGGTTTACAACCAAGGGGTGTTTATTTGAGTGATAGGATTGTTGCTGCCCTTCAAAAGGAAGTACCTGCGGAAAATGTAGCATATGGAAAATTAGACATCACCTTCTTTAGAGATGATATCAGAAGGGAATTGCATTTGCCAACCGAAACCCATTTGCCTTTTAGCATTGAAGGGAAAACTGTTATTTTGATTGATGATGTATTATATACGGGTAGGACCATTAGAGCTGCTTTGGATGCTTTATTATCCTTTGGAAGGCCTTCAAAAGTGGCCTTATGTGTTTTAGTAGACCGAAAACCAAGCCGTGAATTGCCAATTCAGCCCGATTTTACAGGGAAAGAAATGGATACTTTAACCCCGCATAAGGTTAAAGTAAGATGGAAAGAAAATGACGGCGTGGACGATGTGATTTTGTTGGATGCTTAATTTATATTAATTTTGTTTTTTAATGGCACTATCTACCAAACATCTTCTTGGTATTAAAGACCTCAATACTGAGGATATCCAACTTATTTTATCTACTGCAGGGCAATTCAAGGAAGTATTACAAAGACCCGTAAAAAAAGTACCTACTTTAAGAGACATTAATATTGTCAATTTATTTTACGAAAATTCAACCAGAACAAGAATTTCTTTTGAATTGGCGGAAAAACGCTTGTCTGCTGATGTTGTAAACTTTACGGTATCTAGTTCCTCGGCTGCAAAAGGGGAGTCTCTTTTGGACACCGTTAATAATATCCTAAGTATGAAAGTGGATATGGTGGTTATGAGGCATAGTGCATCAGGAGCTCCACATTTCTTGGCTAAACATATAGACGCTGCCATTATAAATGCGGGAGATGGTATCAATGAACATCCAACGCAAGCCTTATTAGATGCCTTTTCAATGGTAGAGAAATTTGGTTCCTTGAAAGGTTTAAAAGTGGCTATTTTGGGTGACATTATGCATAGCCGGGTAGCTTTGAGTAATATTTATTTACTCAAGAAAATGGGTGCAGAAATAATGGTTGCTGGACCTCCCACGCTTATTCCAACTTATTTGCAAGCTGCAATGGATATTAAAGTTGAATATAATATTGACAAAGCCCTGGCTTGGTGTGACGTAGCAAATGTGCTTAGAATTCAATTAGAGCGCCAAAATCAGCCTTTATTCTCCAGTTTAAGGGAATACAACTTAGCATATGGCATAACCATGGAAAGGCTTAATAAGCTAAATAAAGAAATTGTAATTATGCATCCTGGGCCAATAAATAGAGGCGTAGAAATGGATAGTGATGTTGCCAATAGTAAACACGCTATCATTTTGGATCAGGTAGAAAATGGAGTTGCTGTTAGAATGGCTTGTTTATACCTTTTAACTGGACGGTCTAATCCTGCCTAATACTTGTTTGTTTTAACTATTTCCTTAATTTTAGTCCATGCAAAGAATTTGTTTATTTCCAGGTACGTTTGACCCTGTTACTTTAGGACATATTGATATTATTAATAGATCCTTACCCTTATTTGACAAAGTAATTGTTGGTATTGGAATGAATGCTGCTAAAAATCCTATGTTTAGTGCAGATCAAAGAAGACTTTGGTTTGAAGATATTTATAAAGATGAACCCAAGGTGGAAGCCGCAATATATGACGGATTAACTATAAAATATTGTCAGGCAATTGGTGCTAAATTTATACTTAGAGGCATTCGCTATGTAAGCGATTTTGAATATGAAAAAACAATTGCAGATGCCAATAGAACCATGGATAAACATATTGAAACTATTTTCTTAACTGGGGAACCCAAATATACTTCTGTCGCTTCAACCATTGTTAGAGATATTTTAAGAAATGGGGGAGATGCTTCACCATTTTTGCCAGATGCAGTTAATAGAAGTCTTAATAGATAATAGAACCAGATGAGTCTTCTTGTTTATTTTGCTTCAATCTATACGCTTCAATTACTTCTAAAATATTAGCATAGGTTTGGTCTAAACAATGCCTAGCTTTTCCTAATGTATGCCATTCAATTTTTTCAATGTCTTCAGAGGATTGTGGAATACCGTTTTGCATTTCATGAATGGACATATGAAACCAATAAGTTCGTTTTACTACTTCTTCCTTCAAATTCTTATCAAAATAGGTATGATTGGTAAAACATAACATGTCATGTAATTGAATGTTTTTGATCCCTGTTTCTTCTGCTACCTCCCTTATGGCGCAAGTTTGTATCGTTTCACCTTCATCCAACTTGCCTTTAGGTAAATCCCAAAAACCACGCCTTAAAATCCATAATATTTCACCCATTGGGTTGGTTACCAATCCGCCAGCAGCAATTATTTGTGTAGACATAAAATGTGTATAGTATTTAGTAACTAATCACGTAAAATTAGCATTATGACATTAATTTCGTGTCATTAATCAGGAATATTATGACAAACGAAAAAGCAGTAGCTGAAAAATTATTACAAGTTGGTGCAGTAAAATTAAGCCCTAACAATCCATTTACTTGGGCAAGTGGATGGAAAAGTCCTATTTACTGCGACAATCGTAAGGTTTTGTCATTCCCTTATGTCCGTGATTTTATAAAGAGTGAAATGTGTAATGTCATTTTTGAAAAATTCGAAAATGCAGACATGTTAGCGGGTGTTGCTACTGCAGGTATTCCATGGGGCGCCATGGCAGCGGACCAATTAAAGCTTCCTTATATTTATGTACGTCCAAAACCCAAGGAGCATGGATTAGGAAATCAAATAGAAGGCGCATATGAAAATACCCATAAAATATTAGTCATTGAAGATTTAATATCTA